>JADZDZ010000190.1 GCA_020850785.1 Candidatus Sumerlaeota bacterium
AGTCAAACTCTCGCCATCGTTGCGCGTGATGAAGACAACGCCTTGAACGATGCGCACTGCGATGATTTGATCGGGAAGGAGAAACTCAGTGGCCCGCCCGTTGTCCGCAGCGATTTTGGTGGGAGCGGGCGCCGCTCCTTATGCAAGGGCGAACTGCTGGCGCACGCGGTCCAGCGCGCGCTTCAGCCGTTCGGCGGAAAATGGCTTCAGAAGGTAATCGGCGGCTTCCAATTCGAAAGCCTGCACCGCGTGATGATCGTGGGCCGTTGCGAAGATGATCGCTGGTGGGTCGTCAAGCGCCTCCACAAGTCGCAAGCCATCGAGGCCCGGCATGTTGATGTCCAGCAACACAACGTCCGGCTGCAGCTTTTCAATAGCCGCGAAAGCCTCGGTTCCATTGGCGCACTCGCCGACGATGTCAATGTCCTGCGCGCGATCGAGCAGACGGCGCGCGCGCTCGCGGGCGAGAGGCTCATCGTCAACAATCAACAGGCGAATCTTCATGATGCGTGACTCTGCTGATGGATCACCATCTTCGCAACGGCTGCAGGACCGGGCACGCAAAGCGTGACGGAGAACAAACTCTGGTTTCCAAACAATGCGTGCAACCGTGCCAGAATATTGTTCAGCGCATGCCCCTTTGGCATGGGGGCCAATCCCTGCGGGTTTGCGAAAGTTCTGGCAAAATCGTCCCGTGGCGCGTTTCGGATTTCAAGAAGGAGAACGTCATTATCCACGCGTGCGATCGTCTCAATTCTGTAGGGACCTTCTGTCATCATCGCACCATGACGCACGGCATTCTCGATCAGCGGCTGCAAGGAAAGGCTCGGAAGCTCGCGCGGCAGCGCCGCCTCTTCAACGTCGAAGGTGAACTCGATCCTCCCTCCAAGGCGCAGTTTTTCAATTTCCGCATAGGCGCGTGCCACGGTAAGCTCCGATTCCAGCGAGTTGATCATGGGTTGGTCGCGCATGAGCACCGGACGAAGCGCAGTGGCCAGCAATTCCACCGCCCGCTCCGCATCGGCGGGACGCGTGGGAATCAAAGCCGCCACGGCGTTCAACGCGTTGAAGAAGAAGTGCGGGTTGATTTGCGACCGAAGCGCCATCATCTGCGCCTGCTGCGCAAGTTTTTCCTGATAGGCCTTCGCATGCAGCAACCGTTGCGTGCGGCGTTGGTGCTCATCGCCAAACACCGCATAGTAACCTATGATGGGAAAAACGAAGGCACACATGGAGATCAACCGCACAATGCGAAAGAAATCGACCGTCATTCCACTGGGCCCTTTGGTGATCAGCATCGCCAGCATGAACGACGAAAAGATCATCACATACCCCCAGATCAATGCCACCAGCGCATTCGCAATCATGATCTGCTTGTCCGTGCCGCCGGAAACCACCCGCCACCGCCAGGGGATGCGGGAAAAATATCCGATGGAAACCGCAATGAAGAGGCAGGAAAAAAAATTGAAGAGGCGATATTGCGGCGGC
The DNA here is from genome assembly GCA_020850785.1 of Candidatus Sumerlaeota bacterium. Lineage (GTDB taxonomy): Bacteria > Sumerlaeota > Sumerlaeia > SLMS01 > SLMS01 > JADZDZ01. The sequence goes on from JADZDZ010000190.1 coordinate 1,489, forward strand.
GAGAAAATCGCATACATCGCCCCCGTTCCCAAACCCCACAGGGTCGTGTGAACGGCAGAATCCCTCGACCGGAACGCGCGGCAAAAGCCGATGGGAAACGCACGCCTGAGATTGAACTGGCCGCGATTGCCAGAGAACCAAAAATAAGCGCGCCGATCAGTCACATTCATGACAACAACAGGCACCCTTTCCCCGTGGCCGATCAACGGCAACAGGCGTGAACGGTCGAAAAATCGTGCTGAGTGGGCGATTCACCATCCAGATCGTTAAGCGCAGGACCATTCACGCTCCCGAAACGACCATTCGCGAAGTTCACCGGGTGCATGAGCGCGCTCGCCGGATGGCCTCTTCTCTTTTGCGGGGACGCTGTGCACAGATCCGCCCGTTGCGACATCGCAACGATTACCACCTCACAAGGATGAAGGATCATGACAGGAAACGCACGCGGCTCAACGAACTTGAAGGTGATCATCGGAATCATCGCCGTGATTGGAATAGGGTGGGGAATCCATGCGTTGCGCGCAAAACCTCCAGCAACTGCACAGGGAGTCGTGAATGGCGTTACGATGGAGGAACGGAAGGAATTGTACCTTAAGGCGGTTTCCGATGGTAACAAGATGAAGGCAACATGGCCAAAAACAGAGCAGGAATTGATCTCGCAATTCTGGCAGGCCGCGTCGGGGGGTGATCTTGATCGCGCCGTGATTTTCGTACCGGGCGCGTCGCGCAACGACTTCGCAATAATGGAGAAATTCAAACCAGGCCCCTTGAAGTCGATTGGAACCCCGCAGCCCCATCCCACCGTGCCGGGTGTGACACTGTGGCCCGTAACCATACCCTATCCAAACTATCCCGAAAAGACGATCCAGATGGCGCTGATGCACCTCCCCGATGGGCGCCTTGCGATTGACGGCAAGAATACCATCTGGTGGTAAGCGCACTCCGTTGCTGAACCATCCGCAGGCAAAACTTCCGCGGCATTGTGTGCGGGAACGACTGTCGCTATGGTGAGACACAATTCCACGAAAGGCTTACTATGAACACGCTCAGCATCTTGAAAGCCCAAACGCGGACGTCTCGCGAGCGCATTGCGGAGTTGGCGCTGAAGAATGCAGCGCAGGCGGACCGGATTCCCGCCGGCTGGAACAACAACATTCGATGGCATGTGGGCCACTTGGTGGTCGTGCCGCGGCGGCTGACGTCGATGCAATTCGGCGAGCCTTTGGGAGTGCCCGAAGAATACAACAAGTGGTTCGGACGCGATACCAGCCCGCGCACCTGGGGAAATGATCCCGTCCCGTCGCTGGAACAACTCGTGGCGGAATTGGTTCCTTCCGTGGAACGCGCCTTCGCGGACATGGAACCGCGATTACAACAGCCCTTCCCGAAACCGATGGTGACGGTGACCGGGTTTACGCTGAGCAACCCCGCAGAGGCGCTGATGATGAGTCAGGTACACGACGGCATCCACTGGGGGATGCTGCTGGCGCTGGCGAGGGCGCTAAAGGGGTAACGGTCGGGGGCGGGATTCGGAAAAAAACACGCCGGAAACCCGCCCACCAGATGGTTTTTTCGGTTCCCAACCGGCAAAGGCTGATCCCTGTTGCAAAATTGGGATTGCCTGAGGGGGGTGTGCTGTGGAGCCTCCCCCGGCCCTGCGCTTGGGCGCGGCAATAAATACACGAAAG
>JADZDZ010000191.1 GCA_020850785.1 Candidatus Sumerlaeota bacterium
ATGATGCGCCAACGACACCTCGCCCGGACGCGGAACCGCCCCGCCGCCGACAAGCGCAACGCTGGAGGATGTGTGATGCGGCGCGCGGAAGGGACGCTGCGTCAGCAGGCCGCTTCTGCCATTCAACAAGCCCGCGATGCTGTGGATTTTTGAAACTTCAATCTGCTCATCGAACGTCATCGGCGGAAGGATTCCCGGAAGCCGCCGCGCCAGCATTGTCTTCCCGCTCCCCGGCGGTCCCACGAAAATCAGATTGTGGCCACCCGCCGCGGCGATTTCGAGCGCGCGCTTCGCGCCTTCCTGACCCTTCACATCAATCAGATCATCAAGGTGAACGTTGTCCGTCTTCTCTGGATTCGCACTCGGCGATGCAGGACTGATCGCGCGTTCGCCGTTCAGAAACTCTGCCGCCTCGCGAAGGTTGCTGACGGGAATCACGGAAATTCCCTCCACGCACGCCGCTTCCGCTGCGTTCATCTCCGGCAGAATGATTCCTTCCAGTCCCGCCTCCCGCGCGCCAATCGCCAGCGGCAGCGCGCCCGCCAATGGTTGCGCGCGTCCATCCAACCCCAACTCCGCCGCTGCGGCGAAACTGGGACGCTGATTCACGATGCGCCCCGTCGCCTGCAACGTGGCGAGCGCCATCGGCAGGTCCAGATGCGAACCCTCCTTCTTCAAGTCCGCCGGCGCCAGATTCACCACCACGCGTCGCTGCGACACCGCGAGACCGCTGTTCTTCAGCGCCGCCCGCACCCGCTCCCGCGCCTCGCGAATCGCAAGGTCGCCGAGCCCGACGATGTTCCACGTCGCGGCGGTGTGTTCCTTCACCTCGACAACATCCACCTCCACCTGCACGGGGAACGCGTTGATGCCAACAATTGTAAAGGATGTCAGGGTTGAAAGCATGCAGTAATGATCAATGCGAAGCGTTGATTTTCCACTCCCAAGGGAGCATTGTATTCGGAACTTCAGGATTTGGTTTCTTCAATTTGAGCGTGGCCGGCTCATTTGAAAGATTAACGGAAATCGTCACCACATAATTGCCGATGAAACGCTCATACACAAGCACCCGGTCCGCCGGTTCCGCCTCGACAAACCTGAATTCACCCGTTTGCAGCGCACGATGCTTCGCGCGTCGCGCCAGCAGGTCGCCCCAGAACGGCCGCATCTGTTGCGGATCGGACCAATCGACCGGTGATTTCACAAAGAACGTGGCATCGCGATCGGCATTCGCGCCGACTTCCGTTCCCGTATAGACAAGTGGCACGCCGGGGAGCGTCGCCGTCAGCACCGCAAGCGCCTCCACCTGAGCGCGGGATTTCAGGAAGTTCATCACGCGCGGCTTGTCATGATTCTCGACAAACAGCATCCGCGTCGAGCGCCTTGGCTGGCTGTACAACTGGTTGTAAATTTCCTGACGCATGTCGTCGGCCGTTGCATTGCCGTTGACGATCTCGTGCATCACATCGCGGACACCGTCGCTGTAAATGATGTCAAAGCCATTGAAAAAGTGCGACGAGTTGCCGCTTTCCGCCAGCATGACAATCCCCGGCTTGATCGCATCAAGTCGCGCCCGCGCCTGCAGCCAGAACGCCGCAGGCATCATGTCCGCTACATCGCAGCGATATCCATCGATGTCAAACTCCCGCACCCAGTATTCCATGACCTTCGTGGCTTCCTCCCAAACCACCTTGTTGTTCCAATCAAGGTCCACCACGTCCGACCATTCAGCCACATCGGGTTTTGGTTTTCCCTGTTCGTCGCGCGAAAACCATTCGGGGTGTTCCGCCGCCCAAGTGCTGTCGGGTGATGTGTGGTTCATCACGCTGTCGATGAGGATTTTCATCCCTTGATCATGCGTCGCCTTCACAAGGGCCTTAAAATCCTCCTTCGTCCCCAGATCATGACTGATACTGTAATAGTCCTTGATCGCGTAGGGACTGCCATCCGGCCCTTTTCGCTTTTCAATTCCGATTTCGTGAATCGGCAGAAGCCACAGGGTGTTCACGCCCAGCGCCTTCAATTCCGGCAGGCGCGCACGCAGGGCATTGAAGGTCCCCTCCTGCGAAAAATTTCTTGTATAGACAGAATAGAGCACAATCCCGCCGGTGTCGTCCAGCGTATGTGGAATCCTTTGATCGTAGAGCGGCGTCTTGTACAAATCCTCCAGCGTGTCGGCGCTCCGCAGGGAAACGGATTCAACAATGCCACCGGGGCCGCCGATGTCCTCCACGCGCACCGCAATCAGCAATGAATCATCCGCACCCATGAAGGGACGCGGATCCACGAGAAACGGCGTGGACCAGGAACGACTGCGCCGCGCGAGTCTCCCATTAAGAAAGAGTTCCGCCCGATCGTCCGCGCTGCCAAACAGCAACGCCACATTCGCCGCCGTGCGCGCGCGTTCCGGCACTGTGATCCGCTTCCGATACCACCCCACGCCGTCGGCGTCCTTTCCCCAATCGCCGGGCACCTTCATTATGTCCCACGAGGAATCATCCAAATCCGTGCGTTGCCAATTTTCCTTCAATCCCACATTCTGCGGATCACGGCGAAATTTCCAATCACCGTCAAGTATGAGAGAAATAGGACCTGTATCTGCGTTCGCGCTCATGAGACAAAACATCATCAGCAACGCGTGAAGGCTCAAGAAAACAAAATGCCTCGGCAATGTTCCGTTTCACCTTGGAAAAGTTATTTGACAATCCAATTGGTGCCTCCGGGAGCGGAAGACACAAGCTCCAATCGCAGGAATTCCGCTCCATCAAGGTTTCCATCGGGGGAATCGGGAGCGGGCACCTGCGAACCGGGTGCCATCACTCCGCCGTCCTCTGAGGCGTAGGCACCCACTGCGACATACACCGCGTCGGGAATCACACCCCAGACCGAACGCAGGTTGATCGCTCCTTCCAACACCTCGCCCTCCTGCGCAGCGGACCAGAATCCCGGTTCCTCCCCGCAGGGATATTCGCGCGCATCATACCAACCCGTGCTCCCATTGTCCCTCTCCTTCCCCAGGAAGAAATCCCACTGCGCCACGGTGCCCCCTTTCATCCATCCCGCAGGACCGGGATCGCCGGGTTGGCGTGCCAGATAAATGAAGTGATCGTTCCCCGAAAAGGCCGTTGTTGCCAGATAAAGCCAATCACCCTGCTGCCTTGCATAAATCTTTAGGCCGGTGGAATCCACCGGAGGGAGGTCCTCCTCCCTGAGGCCTTCAATCTTCCATGGCGAGCGCGGCCTATAAATCGAGAAACTGTCGATCATCTGGCCCGTGCGCCAATAATATGATATGGAAATGAAGTCATCGCAGGCGACTCCGCGCTGTGCGCCGTGATCGGAACTATCGCGGAAAATGCTGCCGGGAATTTGCTGGCTCCGCAGGGCATACAACTCACGCCCACCCGTGCCATTCACAATATAGTTAATTCCCTCCACGGAAAGTCGTTCATACAAATGATCGTGACCAGTGAGCACAATGTCCGCGCCCCACTCCTTGTAGGGCCAGCGCAACTCCGGGCTGGAGCCATGCTCTCCCCCGCTGCAATAGGGAGGATGGTGCATCGCAATCACCTTCCACGGTGCATCAGATGCCGCCAGCTTCGTCTGCAGCCAGTTGGCCTGCACTGAATCCTTATCATTTCCGTCAACCTCACCATCATCGGAATCAATTGCAAAATAGTGAATTGGCCCGATGCGATAATCATAATAACGCTCATTTCCAGGCAGCGTGAAATATGCAAGATAGGGCGCCAACCCGGCGCCGCTGTAGAAATCATGATTGCCAAGCGAGGGAAGGAACCTGGGGCGCTCCGCCCCTTCCCCGTAAGTTCCCTGATAATTGTAGATAAATCGGTGGTAGTACTTGCCAATGTGGCTATCAATTGTGCTCTGCTGTCCCAGTGGATAATTATTGTCTCCCATTGTTACGATGAATTCGGGATCCCACCCATTGATCATGTCCGCCACGTCCTGAGCCGCATCTGTCGAATCGCCGTAATCACCCAGCGCGGCGAAGGAAATTTCATCGGGACAGACGGGAGAGAAGGTGTGCCCCACCAATTCAAAGTTGAATCCCACATCGCTGCTGGTTGGGCCGAACTGATGAACTTCAACAGCGAATATGTTTGTGCCATTGTGCAGGCTTCCCAGCGATAGCGTCGCGGTGGTGAATTTCTCCTCCTGCGCCTGTGAAGCCGCCGCCGTGCTGGCAGTGGTGGCGCTGGTGATGGTTCCCGCAGGCATGTTGCTGCGCCACACCTCCACGCCAT
>JADZDZ010000192.1 GCA_020850785.1 Candidatus Sumerlaeota bacterium
TGGCTGGGGAACTAGGACTCGAACCTAGAACATTCAGATCCAGAATCTGACGTGCTACCAGTTGCACCATTCCCCAGCGGGACCGACTGCGTGCGCGACGGCTTGCGCAATCGGCCTGCTAAAGACACGGCCACCCCGGTGCTCGTCAAGGATGAAGTCAGGGGCGAAGCGCAAAGAAACGCTTGCCTGAGTGCGGCCCCGTGCGGACGATAAAAACCGTTCCCCATAACGATCATAGCAGACGACTTACCCCAGATCAGGACAATCAGCACACGTTTCATGCCGATCATCAACTACAGAACGCGCGAAGTTAACTGTAAGATCGTCTACGTGGGTCCCAGCCTTGGCGGTAAGACCACGAACATCCAGAACATCCACCAAATCATCCCGGATGTGAACAAGACGAAGCTCTCCTCCATCAACACGGAGGGGGATCGCACGCTGTTCTTCGACTACTTCTCGCTCGATTTGGATGACATTGCGGGCTTCAAGACGAAGTTTCTTGTCTATGGCGTCCCCGGCCAGCCGTACTATCGTTCCACGCGGAAGATGGTGCTCAACGGCGTGGACGGCCTTGTTTTTGTCGCCGACAGTGACAAGTCGCGCATGGCGGACAATATTGAATCGCTGGAAGATACGAAGAGCATGTTGAAGGAGTACGGCTACGACTACCAGACGATGCCGATGGTCTTCCAGTACAACAAACGCGATCTCTTCTTCATAACCCCCGTGGCGGAGTTTGACGAGGTGATCAACGACCGGAAGTGTAAAAGTTTCGAGGCGGTTGCCATCGAGAACAAAGGGGTGGTGGAAACCTTCCGCGCGGTTTGCGGGGAGGTTGTTCACAAACTGACGCAGCAGTTGGCACAGCAGTACGGCGGTTCAAGTTCTTTCCGGTAGATTAGGGCCTATCCTCCCCAGGAACGCGGAGCTGTATTACGGATGAGCACGGCAGAAAGACCGATACGCGGAGCCTCAGCCAGCGGGGCGCTCATTCATTTTTCGTCGGAAGCGTTGCAGCGTATCGACTTGGCGCTGGATGACCTGCTGGCGGAAAGCAAGGCGCGGTGCGTCTTCGTGATCGACCGCACGGGATGCATTCTGTCCTCCGCCGGGGATTTTCATCCGCTGGCTCCGGAGACGATGGCCGCAGTGGCCGCAGGTGTGATCGCCGCCCTCAACACCATGGTTTCGCGCGCCACCAGCCCGGAGGTTTCCATCCGGTTTTATGGCGGAAACATTGATCGCATCCACTACATGCTGCTCGCTGATCGCATGATTTTGTGCATGATGCACGGCAAGTCCACCACCACGGGAAGCATCCGCGCCGCTGCCAAGAAGTGCGGCACCATCATGGAGTCGCTCATCGATTCGGACAAGTGTTCCATCTATGATGCCGGCACCGTCATCAAGTCGGTGTCCTACATTGAATCGAAGTTGAACGACCTGTTCAAGGACGCGAATTAGGTCCGACCGCGAAGGCGTTTGGTTCGTCGGACGATCGTTATTTTTTCCAACTCAGCGGCGTAAACTCAAAGTGCAGCGGATCCCGCGGCCCTTCGCAGGTCAGGATTCCCACAGTTGATTCACCCCTGTTGAATCGCGGCGGGGAAGCGGCACCGGGATTGACGATGTGGATGCCGTCGCGCATGTCGCTCCGCTGAATGTGGCTGTGGCCGTAAAGGATCATTCGCACCCTGTTGGGGCGAAACGTCATGTGAAGTTGCAGCGCGCGCTCATCGGGCAGCGTGGGATATTCGTGTCCGTGGGCGATACCGATGCGGCCGAAGGGGAATTCGACCACGCGCTTCAGCGGGAGTTTTGCAGTGACCAGATCGACGTTCCCCGCGACGGCGTGAACGGGCGCGATGGTTTCCAACTCGTCGTATACGTCCTCGCCGCCAACATCCCCGGCGTGGAGGATCGCCTCCACTCCCGCAAAAATTTCATGAAGTCGGGGATGAACGCGACCGTGTGTATCGCTGATCAGCCCGATTCGCATGAGGCGTCAGTAGGTCGGTATCGGTGGATAGCCGCCCGCCGAGGCTGGCCCGTAGACAGGCATCGGCGGCTCCGGCGCGCGGTTGAACATTTCCCACTCTTCGCTGAACTGCTCGATGTAAAAGAGCGGGAAGGCGCGTTTGAAGAACAGGAATGGAAGTATTGGTATCGCCGACAGCACGGGAAGCGCCAAAATGCCGCAAGTAAGACAGCAGGCGGCTGTGCTGATGGCAAGTATGCCCAGAGCCAGGCCCACGGCAATCAGGAGCCTCACCAGCCAGTAAAACGCAAACGTCATCAGGTTGCTGCGGAACAGGGGCCAGAACATCCGCACTGCGGAAACGAAACGCACCTTCCGACGATACATGATGGCGATCACAAAATCTTCGATAAACATGTTGGCGACTGCCACCACCATAAAGATGGGCACGAAGATCAGCGCTATAATTATGCCCGTGACAAGACTCCTGCCAAAGATTGCTTCGATACTTTCCGAATTCCTCATGCCCGCAAGCACCGGCACCGCCAGACTTGCAATGGCGAGAAGGCTGACGAAAAAATTGGCGAGGAAGCGGCAGAAGCGGAACTGGAACAGGGAATTCCCCAACTCCTTCGTGCTGCTCCAGGACTCAGCGATCTTCGGTTCGCCGGTGACGACACCATCAAGGAACATGAACTCCGCGCGCGAAGTCAGCCAAGTGAGCAGGGCGGAGATACCAATAATGAGCAACACGACTGCGGCACCAACCAGGAGGATCGTGCCGAAATGGTTGTCAAACCATTGCGCGGCCTCCTGCAAATCATGGCCGCCGGGCAAATTGTTTCCGCCGCCACCGCCGGAATTGCCGCCACCTGAAAAATTAAAATTCGTGCCGCCCCCCTGACCGAATGACATCAGCCATGCAGAAACGGCGAAGGTGATCCACCTGCTAAAATCGAAGGGGAACAGGACGCGCTTCGTCCATTCCATGGAGCGTTCGAAGGCCTTGGAGCATGAGGGGGTTTGCAGCAGCTGCGTCGTCATGGGCCTCGTTATCCAGCGGGCATGTCGTAGTGATAGTCAAAGTTCTTCCAGCGCTGGTAGCGCCGCGCTTCTCCATAGGCCGCGAAAATCAGCGCGCCAATTCCGTAGAGAACGGTGGCGGGAAGGCCGATGAAGGCGCCGGTGCCAGCCGCGTATTCCGTGGGGTTTCGGAAGCCATCCACCAGCATGGCAATCGGTGACAGCGCATAAAGTTCGCGCCAGATGGGGCGTGCGTCGATCATCGCGGCGAACGATGCGATGATGATGGGAAGGATGAGCAGCAGCACAACCATCGTGATGGCGGTGGTTGTGCCAGCCTTCCTCCGCGATCCCGTGATGCCCATCATGCCGCGGGCGAGAAAGACGAAGAAGGCAAAAATGGAAATGGACGAGTAGGTGAACGACTTGATCAATCCCTCCGGCAGCAGCGGCGTCAGCACGAAGGATTTGTAGGAGGAAAGAATCGCATACCAAACGCCGCCAAGCGCGATCAGGAAGGGAAGGGTCTGGTCGATCGGGCGCAGCACCGGGACGAGGCGCTTGAGCTGCCAGATTTCGTCGCCGACTTCCATGCGGCCCACGGCGAAGCATTGCACCGCGACGAGCAGCAGCAGGAAGCCGCAGGTTAGGAAGACGATTTCGGGAACTTCCTTCGTGAAGGGGTTGGCGCTGAGCAGGCCAATGAAGCCACCCACCAGAAGCGCGAATAGCAGCGCGAACTGCCAGTGGCTGAAGGCGCGCGTTTCCTCCGGCTCGAAAAGTTTTCGCGCGGCAAGGAGCAGAAATATCCAGGTAATTGAAATCAGTCCAAGCACGCCAAAAGCCCAGATGGGAATGCCTGTGCCAAAGATGAAGACGGTGGTGGGCGCTGTCGTCGTGGCGGTGCCCACGGCGGTCGCCGTGCTGAAGAAGGTCATGTACTGCTGGTAAAGGAAGAAGCCGCCGAAGATCAGGCCGAAGATCATGAACACGACGATGCCCTGCGCCGTGCGTGTTCGTTCCGTGATGCTGGAAATGTAGAGGCCGAAGCTGGACAGCACGCACGACATTCCCAGCAGGAAGAAGAACATTTTGGTCACATCATCAAGGCTGACGCCGCCGTACAGGAAGGTGAGCGAGATCAGCGGCAGCGCGCAGAGCAGCGCCAGACCAACGTAAAATGCCGTCGAAAGAAAACAGCCGAGGATGTACATCCAGCGCGTGATGGTTGTGACGCGCAGGAAATCGAAGGTCTTCCGCTCCTTCTCGCCGGTGGTCACGCCAGCGGTGATCGTTGGCGCGATGATCAGCACCAGCAGCATCTGGATGCCGGTGATGCCGTTGAAAAGTTGCAGGCCGGTGGTCTGCAACTGCGACAGCATCTTCTGGCTGACGTCGGCAAAGGGGGATGGGCTGTAGATCAGCAGGATGCCCACGGTGACGATGGCCATCACGAGGATGTACGTGATGATGCTGTAAATCAGCGCCTTTCCACGCATGCGGCGCCGCAATTCGCGCATCAGGATCGGATTGTCGACAATGTTTTGCAGCAACCGCGTCATGCCGATGTGAATCCCCCTCCGGGATTGTATGCCTAGGGCTTGTTGATGCGGGAAAGGTCTTCCACGATGCTTTGGGTAAGGTACTTGTCGCGGACGCTGGAATTCGCCAGCACTTCGGACACGGTGCCGGAAACCAGCACCACGCCCGAATGCAGCATGTAGCTGCGATCGGTGATGTTCAGCGTTTCACGAACGTTGTGGTCCGTGATCAGCACGCCAA
>JADZDZ010000193.1 GCA_020850785.1 Candidatus Sumerlaeota bacterium
AAGGGGACATCACCGAACTCATCGTCGGCCTCGCGGAGGAAATCGAGGAAACCGCGTTCAAGCGCCAGATCACCCTGAAGCTCGACCTCGACGAAAACGCCCCCATCATGCGGATTGATTCCGAGGCCATTCACGACGCCCTCCTAAACCTTGTCACCAACGCGATGGATGCCATTCCGAAGGACCAATCGGGCCTGATCGAAATCAAGTCAAAGTGGCTGAACGATCAGGGCAAACTGGTCCTCTCCATCACCGACAATGGCACTGGTATTTCCGAGGAGGCGCAGAAGAAAATGTTCAGCCTGTTCTTCACCACCAAGGGGCGCGGCGGCACCGGCATCGGCCTCGCCGTGACGCGCAAAATCATCAATGAACATGGTGGCACCATTCGTTTCACCACCGAGGTTGGCGTTGGCACCACCTTCATCATCGAGCTGCCCGCCTGATCATTTGGCAGAGAATCGAACACCATTCTTCCGCCACCGTGTAACTTCCGCGCCTGTTCTTATTCATGACCCTGTCCACCATCCTGCTTGAAGCCCTGAAAGGCGCGATCACCGGTTCCATCGTTGGCTGGCTCACCAATTGGCTGGCAGTGTGGATGCTGTTCCATCCACGCAAGCCCTGGAGGATTTTCGGCCTTCCCGTTCCGCTGACGCCGGGCCTCGTCGTGAAGAATCACGCGCGACTGGCCGAAGCAATCGGCCGCTCCGTTTCGCGCGATCTGCTGGCGCCGGAAACGATTCTCGCCCACTTGGAGAAAACGAACCTCGCCGGCACGATCGAAGAACTGCTGAATGCGGAACGAAACGCCCTCCTCGCGACGGACGCCCCGCTGGCGGAAAATCTCGGCCCCGCCCACGCGGATTCCCTTGCCAAGCTCGAAGCCAAATCCTCCGCGATCATCGCCTCCTCTCTCGCGGAAACCGCCAACCGGCTGCTCGCAGAGCCGGACAAGTCGCAGCCGTTCCTTGAAAATTTCATCCTCCCATTTCTCCGCAAGCCCCTTGGCGAATATGTCAGCGACCAGCCGTTGAACGCCCTCTGCGACGCCCTCCTGCCGCGTCTGGATTCCCTCCTCGCGAACCGGAAATCCGACGACTTCCTTCGTTCCTCCATCGAATCACTGCTGCAGCATTTTCCCGGATCGGCGGCCCACGAAAAGTCCACCGCCTTCCTGCACGACGTCGTTCAGCAAAAACGCATTCCGGCGGCCATTGCGTTGCAGGACCTCCTTGCCCGCTACATCGGAAGCGACGCCTTCGCCACCGCAGGTCAGGACGTCATGGCGCGTCGTGTTCACGGCATGATCGTTTCCCGGTTTTCCTTCGCGGCCATGCTCGTGACGGAAAAGAAAGTCCGTGAAATTCTTGCGGAAAACTGGCCGCAATTCGCAGAGGAATTGCAGGCCGTCATTCGTGGCGAAAACCTGACAGCCCATTTCGCCGACGGCATAGCCGACTACGCCAACGGCATGATCGACTCCCTCCCTGATGAACTGCGCGGGGAGAAGGCAAACGCCCTGTCCGCGATGCTCTCCCGCGAAATCCTCGACGGACTTCGCCACTACCTTGCGGGCACCGAAGGCCGCGAAAAACTGTGCCGGAAAATTCAAGCCATCCGGGAAAAATCACTCTCGGATTTCCTCCGCTTCGCCGACAAGGACCCCGCCGCCTTCAGCCACCAATTGCTCACCATCATCATCGATCATTGTGTGATCAGGGATGAAGGCCAAACGAAGTTGAAAGCGCAACTCGCCGCCGCGATCCACTACTTCCTCCACAAGGTTCCCGCGTCGCGGCTGGTGCGCATCATTCCCGATGCGGAATGGGAACACCTCGCGCGCATGATCGCGCAGGCCATCGAACGCCGCACGCTGCGCATCCTTCCCGCAGTGCTGTCGCACCACCTCAACCTCGCCGACATCGTGAAGGCAAAGATTCTGGAATTTGAAACCAACCGCCTTGAGCAAATTATCTACGACGTCAGCGGCCGCGAGTTGAAGGGCATCGTCTGGTTCGGCGCGGTGCTCGGCGTGATTGTGGGCGCCATCGGTGGCGTTGTCGGCCTCTTCGTGCGGTGACCATCACCAAAGACCATGCGAAAGCCCCCCATCCCACCGCGAAAATCGCCAAAATCCCCCTCAATGGCCTCTGGACCAACCCACCCCCGGCCAACAATCACCGCCATTTTCCTGCTTTTCCCCCTTGACCGGACCCCCCCCTTTGGCGTGTCCTCTCCAGCCCTTCCGGGCGGCTGCGCCCGGAGTGCCTTAATTTTTGACTGGTGACGGAAACCGAATGCCCACGATTAACCAATTAGTTCGCAAGGGCCGCAAAACGGCTGGCCATAAGAACAAAGTTCCCGCGCTTCAGGGTTGCCCGCAGAAGCGTGGCGTCTGCACCCGCGTGACGACCATGACCCCCAAGAAGCCGAACTCCGCCTTGCGGAAGATTGCCCGTGTTCGACTTTCGAACGGCTACGAAGTCACCGCCTACATCCCCGGCGAAGGCCATAACCTTCAGGAACACTCCGTCGTGCTCATCCGCGGCGGCCGTGTGAAGGACCTTCCCGGCGTCCGTTACCACATCGTCCGTGGCGCCCGTAACGGCGACACCCAGGGCGTTGCAAACCGCAAGCAGCGACGCTCCAAGTACGGCACGAAGCGCCCCAAAGCGTAACAACCCCGATCACCCCTGATTTCGACAAATAGCAGAAAGGCTTTCGATTCAAATGGCAAAACGCAAGAAGAAGGACGGACGCTCACGCAGCGAACGCAAGATGGCCCGCCGCCGCATTCCGCCGGGCCGTGGCGTATTCCCCGACCAGCGCTTCAACAGCGTCCTCGTCGCCAAGTTCATCAACAACATGATGTGGGACGGCAAGCGCTCCATCAGCGAATCCCTCGTCTACAAGGCGCTCGATATCGTTGCCGAGAAGAGCGAAGGTCAGGACCCGCTCGAAGTCTTCACCAAGGCCATTGAAAACGTGAAGCCCGTTCTGGAAGTCAAGAGCCGCCGCGTTGGCGGTGCCAACTATCAGGTCCCCATCGAAGTGAAGCCCGAACGCCGTCAGGCGCTCTCCCTTCGCTGGATCATCGGCCACGCCCGCGACCGCAACGAACGCGGCATGGCGAAGAAGCTGGCAGCAGAGATCATCGACGCCGCAAACAACACTGGCGGCGCCATCAAGAAGAAGGAAGACACCCACAAAATGGCGGAAGCCAACAAGGCCTTCGCACATTATCGCTGGTAATCAGCACTCGCCTGAAGACAAACTCAAAGCCTCCGCGTCCTGCGCGGAGGCTTTTTTCTTTCCAACCTTTTCGCAACGCCGGGAGTCGCTCTACCCATGAAACCCCTCTCATCATTCGCCCTCGCCGCGCTGCTCCTCTGCACGGGCGCCGCCACACCCCTGCTGGCCGACGCCTACTCCCAGCGCATGGAAGCCTTCGAGAAGGAATCGGGCGAACCCTCGCGAATGACGCTGTATGCCAAGGCCGGCGCCCTCCCCATTCCCCCCTTCGATGACGCCAACAGCCGCGCCGCCGTCATCGCCATGGCGAACCCCTTCACCGTGGACCTCTCCTTCCTGAAGAATTTCGCGACGGAGTATGACCCCGCTGCCAGACTCTTCTACGAAGCCACCGCAGTGAAAACCTATCGGCACTTCACCTACTCGCAGCCGAGCGACCCCGCGCCAAACCTCCAGTCCCTGCAGCAGATCGGCCGCTACCTTGTGCTGCGGTCGCAGGCGAACGCAAAAGCCGGATTGATGAAGCAGGCCATCGACGACGCCGCTGCCATCTGGCTCGCCGGCCACAGCTTTGAGACAACCAACGACAGCATCCCCGGCTACATGCTGGGCACCTCCCTGCGCGTGATGGCGCTCGACCAACTCAGCGCACTGCTCGAATCGCAGTCACTGACAACGGAGCAGCAAACGCGCATCATCGCGCTCATCACCAAGCAACCGGAGCCCATCAGTTCGCAGATCGACATCATCCTCGCGGACATCGCCACCTGGCCCGAAATGCTGAAATCGCAAAACACCGCAACACCCGAAAAGCTGAAGGAAGCTGCGGACAAAATGGCCGCCGCCGTCAAGCCACTCAAAGACCTCGACTATCGCGGGCAGCACGCCAAATTCGAGGAGGTGGAAAAGGTACGGAGTCAGGTGGAAGCCGTGATCGGAAAGAATCGCGCAATGCCCATCGCGGACCTGCTCACGCGCAAGGCCGTCGCGGACGCGAAGCAGGCCGTGCTGCTCACGGGCCTCTGCGTATCGATTGCCAACAACCAAAATGCCAGCGGCAAGGCGACGAACGAGGAAATCGGAACGCTCGCCGTGCCCATTCAAAAATTCATCATCGACCCCTTCACCGGCGAACCGCCGCGCATCAACAATTCCGGAAACGGAAAATTCCTCGTCATCTCCGCCGGCCCCGACGGCGTCTTTGAACAGGGAGAGATGAAAATCTACTCCTCGCGCTTCGGCCTTTCCAGCAGCGGAGACATCTACCTGCAGCGGAAATAGCGCCTTCCTGCGGCCGCGGCAGCTTGGAATCTTGCATCACTCCCGCACCTGAAAAAAATCACCCGGCGGAGTCTTCCTCCGCCGGGTGATTGTTTTTCCCGTTGTTTGGCGTCTGTTACACGTCCGCCGTGGCGTCTTCCAGCACGTCCTTCTTCTCGCCCTTGCGGGTCACGAGAAGGCTGCGGTAGCGCGGCAGGCCCGTGCCCGCGGGGATGAGGAGACCCATGATGACGTTCTCCTTCAGGCCACGCAGGTAGTCCTTGCGACCACGGATGGCGGCGTCGGTGAGAACGCGCGTCGTTTCCTGGAAGCTGGCTGCGGAGATGAAGCTTTCCGTCTCCAGCGACGCCTTCGTGAGGCCCAGCAGCTTCGGCTTCCCAACCGCCGGCTCGCCGCCGTTCTTCACCACGCGATCATTCTCCTCCTGGAACACCCACTTGTCGACCTGCTGGCCGTAGAGGAAGCGCGTGTTGCCCGGCTCGTCGATGATGATCTTCTTCAGCATCTGGCGCACGATACACTCGATGTGCTTGTCGCTGATCGTCACACCCTGCAGGCGATACACTTCCTGGATTTCCGTCATCAGGAACTGCATCAGGGCCTTCTCGCCCTTCACGCGCAGGATGTCGTGCGGTGACAGCGAACCGTCCGTCAGCGCGTCGCCCACCAACACCGCCTCGCCGTCGCGGACGAGGAAGTTGCGGTTGAGCGGAATCGAATACGTGTGCTCCTCGTTGTTTTCCGCAACGATGGCGCACTTGCGCTGGCCCTTGCTGATGCCGCGGATTTCGAAACGGCCGGAGATGTCCGCGATGAACGCGATCTCCTTCGGCTTGCGCGCTTCA
>JADZDZ010000194.1 GCA_020850785.1 Candidatus Sumerlaeota bacterium
AGTTTGGTGTCGATCCTCCGCTGGGGCGCAGCGGCAACGAACTCAACTTCTTCATCGATATTGATGGAATTCGCGCGAAGCTGGTTTCTGTCGGCGGAAAGATTGAAGCGCGCGTGCCGGATGAATCCAAGCGGCGACTGCACACGTTTGACCCGCAGGAATTGACGGCGCTGATTGATGAGCAACCCTGGCGCTTCTCCCCGAATGCGATTCTACGGCCGCTGGTGCAGGATGCGGCGTTCCCGACCGTGATGTATGTCGGTGGATCGTCGGAACTTCTCTACCACGGGCAGTTGGGGGAATTGTACGCGCAGTTCGGAGTAACGCGCCCGGCGGTGGTTCCGCGAAGCAACGTGGCGCTCATTGATCCACGTGCGGAGAAGGCGCTGGCAAAACTTGGCGTGGACGCATCGCAGGTGGCATCGATCGACAGGGCGGAAATCACGCGGATCATCACCGAAGCGGCGGCAAGCGGATCGGAACTGGATGACATCCGAAGGCAGGCGGAGGAGATCGCGGCGCTCGCGGGAAAGTTGGATCAACGGCTTCGTTCCATGACGAATGACACGGGCGTTGTGAAGGCTTCCGAAAAATTCAAATCCTCCGTCGAACAGGGGCGCGAAAGGGTGCTGGAGCGAGTGGAGCATTTCCTTTCCACTCGCAATGCCGACCGTGCTGCGGCGCGCGATCGGATTTTGGAGGCGCTCTTTCCCGGCGGGAATCCGCAGGAGCGGACGCTTTCAATTCTATCGCCGTTCCTTGTGCAGAACGGCGCCGCCGCGCTGGGTCGATTGAGCGGGAAGATTGTGAGCGGTGAAAAAATGAACATCATTTTCACCAGCGAGTTGCGGGACTGACGCCGTGATCCAGCCACCGCCAGCGCAGCCGGGAATGATGGAGCAGGAGGTGGACACGCCTGCGCTGATCATCGATCTGGACGCGTTCGAACACAATCTGGACACCATGATGCGGATGCTGGCGCCCACGGGCGCGAAGCTGCGCGCCCACGCGAAAACACACAAGTCGCCCATCATTGCGCAGTTGCAAATCGCGCGCGGCGCCGTGGGCCAATGCGTGCAAAAGGTG
Organism: Candidatus Sumerlaeota bacterium; assembly: GCA_020850785.1. Lineage (GTDB taxonomy): Bacteria > Sumerlaeota > Sumerlaeia > SLMS01 > SLMS01 > JADZDZ01. The sequence continues at coordinate 1,087 of JADZDZ010000194.1, forward strand.
GGCGAGGCGGAGGCGCTGGCGTGGGGCGGCGTGAAGGACATTCTTGTCAGCAACGAAGTCGTGGGAATGCAAAAGCTGCGGCGTTTTGCGGCGCTGGCGGACATCGCGACAGTGGCGATCTGCGTGGACAGTCTGTTTCACGTTAAACAGTTGGAGACCGCAGCGCGGGACGCGAATCGAAGGCTTACTGCGCTGGTGGAGATAGATGCGGGCGGCGGGCGTTGTGGTGCAAATCCGGGCGCGGAGTCCGTGGAGTTGGCGAAGCGGATTGCGTCCTCAAGACACCTAAAATTCGGTGGCCTGCAGGCCTACCATGGCGGGGCGCAACATCGCCGCACTCACGAGGAACGGGAAAGGGCGATCGTCCATGCAGTCGCGGTGACGACGCAAACGTTGGAAGGAATCAACGCGGCGGGTTTGAAGTGCGGGATCGTTGGCGGCGGCGGCACCGGGACGTTCATGCTGGAAGCGCGCTCCGGTGTATATACAGAAATTCAGGCGGGCAGCTACGTCTTCATGGACGCCGACTACGGAAGAAACATCGATGACAGGAAGGAATCTGTTGGTGCCTTCAGGCAGTCGCTGTTTGTGCTGAGCACGGTGATGAGTCAGGCGCGCGAAGGGACCGCAGTGATCGATGCGGGGCTGAAGGCGCTGACGTTTGAGTCAGGAATGCCGCTGATCTGGGAGCGGCCCGGCGTGACGTATGTTGATCCGTCCTGCGAGCATGGCCAATTGAAGGTGGAAGCGGGTATCGAGGCTCCCTCGCTAGGGGAAAAATTGCGGGTGGTTCCGCCGCACTGCGATCCCTGCGTTGACCGCTACGATTGGTATGTGGGCGTCAGGAGCGGGAAGGTGGAATGTCTGTGGCCCGTTGCAGCGAGAGGCTGCATTTCCTAACGAATTATTTTGTCAGGTAATTTCCCGCGACAAACGGCATGGCCGCAAGGAGGGCGCTCCCCTTCCAGAGTTGCTGTTCGTCGGGGAGAAACTTCGCATGGTGGAGCGGATAAAAGACATCGCCGTGCGGCAGGACCCCCAGGAACACAAAGGCCGACGGCTTTGATTGCGCGAAGTAGGCGAAATCCTCCGCGCCCATGACCTTGGGAACCTCCACGGGCGCTTGGGCGCCAAACATTTCACTGATCGCCTCGCGGGCGGCGTCGATGGCTTTTCCGTCGTTGATGACAGGCGGATAACTGAGCGCCGTCTGCACCTGCGCGGTGCAGTTGTACGCCTTCGCGGTGTTTGTGACGACCTCCTCGATCATGCGACAAATTTCAGGGCCGCGTTCCGGCACGAAGGTGCGCAGCGTTCCGCCGAACTTGATCTCGTCGGGAATGACGTTGTTTGCGGAGCCACCATTGATCCAGCAGACGGAGACGACGGCGGGTTCGATGGGGGAAATGCGACGGCTGACGATCTGTTGAAGCGCGAGAATCGCCGCGGCGGTGGCAGGCATGGGATCGATCCCTTCGTGCGGCGCGGCGCCATGGCCACCGCGCCCGCGAATGGCGATCTCAAAACCACCGACCATCGCCATGGCCTCGCCGGGGCGCAGGCCGAAGTAGCCGCTGGGAATGCGGGGGGAAACATGCAGGCCGAAGCAGCCGATGACATCCTTCGTCAATCCCGCCTCCACGAAATCCTTCGCGCCACCGGGGGAAACCTCCTCCGCGTGCTGGAACACAAAGCGCACCGAATAGGGAAGCTGCTCCTGGTATTTCTGCACAAGGTTCACTGCACCTAGCAGCATCGACGTGTGTGCGTCGTGACCGCACAAATGACCAACGCCCGGCTTCGTTGATTTGAATTCAACTTCGCTTTCCTCTTGAATGGGAAGGGCATCCATGTCGCCGCGTAGCAACACGTAGGTGTCGGGATTCTTCTTCGACTTGATCTCCGTGTAGAACCCGTGCTTCCCCGGCATGACAGGTGCGCTGGGTGCGAGGCCGAGCGTCTGAACTTCCTTTCGCAGGAAGGCCGCTGTCTTTTCCTCCTGAAAGCTGAGTTCGGGATTCGCGTGAAGGTGACGGCGGCGTTGGATGATCCATGGTTCCAACGACTTCGCATCGCCGGCGAGTTTTTTTAGATCAATCGTTGCTGTCATCGGTTCATCCTTCACTTGAACAGGTTCGCGCCGCGTTTTCGGCCGCGCGGTATCGGCAAAAGCACCACCATCATAAACAACACGACGATGACCACAAGGCCGGAAACTGCGAGTGCGGGGTGATTGCGCAGCGCCCACACGTCCATCAGCGCCAGCGCCACGAGCGCGATCCCCGCAAGCAGGCGGCGCAGCAGGGCCTGCAGGAAGCGCTGGATTTCGTAGAGGTCTGCCTCGTGCATGCGCAGGCGCAGTTGCTCGCGCTCCAAGCGGTGCACGACGGACGCGGTGTCACGCGCAAAACCGTAGAGGCCCCGACCCGCGTCGATGATGCGATCCTTCACCGGCTTGTTGGGATTGAAGGCGATTTCGACAAGAAGTCGGCTTACGATGGGCGAAGCGGTGCGCAGCGAATTGAAGCGCGGATTGAATTGCAGCGCGATCCCTTCCAGCAGCGTCGTTGCGCGAAGAAGATAGACGAGATTGTTGGGAAGGTGGATCGGGAAGCGGTGAAACGTGTCGAGAATCTGCTGCGCGATTTCCTGCACCTGCTTCGGCGACAGATCGTTTGTGATCTGGATGTTGAACAGCGTTCGCGCCGCCTCCTTGAGGACGCCGCGATTGACGTCATGGTCCACCATGCCAAGGCGATAGTAGCTCTCCACGATGGCATCGACATCCTTGCGCGTGACGGCGTGAACGATCTTCAGCAATTCAAGGCGCGTGAATTCATCGAATTCCACGCACATGCCATAGTCGAGAATGACGATCCGCCCCTCCCGGTCGATCAGCAGATTCCCCGGATGTGGATCAGCGTGAACAAAGCCATCGACGACGGCCATGCGAATGTAGGTGTGCAGGAGCCGCTCAATCAGTTCATCGGAATCGACGCCCATGGCGCGGATTTCGTCCACGCTGTCGATGCGGATGCCATCGATGAATTCGATGACGGCGACTTCGCTGGTGGTAAGTTCCGGATGGAAACGCGGGATGACGACGCGAGGCGCATCCTTCAGATTCGCGCGCAAGCGGTCCGCGTTGGACTGCTCGTTGAGGAAATCCATTTCCAGTTTAATCATGCGGGTATATTCCGCGATGATCGACTGGAAGCTCTTCATCAGGTTGTCATCGATGAAAAAATCCATGAGGTAGAGCAGCATGGCGACGACTCGCAGGTCCGTTTCCACGAGCCTTTGCACGCCGGGCCGCAGCACCTTCACGACGACGCGGGCGCCGCGATAGGTGGCGGCGTGTACCTGCCCAAGGCTGGCGGCGGCGATGGCCTGCGGCTGGAAGTCGCTGAAGATTTCCTCCACGGGTCGGCCAAGGTTGCGCTCGATGATCGCGCGCGCCTGCCGTGCGGGAAACGGTGGCACGCGATCCTGCAGCTTGCGAAGTTCATTGGTGTAGGTCGGCAGGATCACGTCATCGCGCATGGCAATGACCTGCGCCCCCTTGATGAATGAGGGGCCGAGTTCCGCCATGCGTTTGCGAAGGGCCTGCGCACGACGCTGGTGCTGCCTTTCGTTGAGCCGGCGCGGCGGGCCGAAGGCAATGTATCGCTTCCAATCGCGGATGAAGCTGAAGATGAAGGGAATCAGCGTGACAAAGACATAGAGCGAACGCATCGCCGGATGATGGAGGAACCTCATGCGATGTGTGGTGCGGCTATTCGTCACGGAGGAAGAGCGGCTCGCCCAGTTTTCTGCCGGATGGGAAACAGCGGAGGTAGAAGAACATGCTGATCACGATGAACATCACAAGGTGGAAGAGGTCCCCGGTGCACAGGAAGATCACGATGCCGGGAAGGGCGGCAAGGTCGCACGTGATGAACTGAATCTTCTGCTGCCGAAAAGCGGCGTCCGCAAATGAATCAATGCTCCCTGCGGCCTCCGCGAGCGAGGCCTGCTGGCGTCGGAACAGCGCCGTGAGCAGATGCCAGAGCAGGACGCTGAAGGCGCCGCCGAGAAAAATCATCACAAGCAGCAGGGTTCGGGAGACCTCCATCAGCCCGCCGTTGTGCTTGAACAGATATGTCTGAACCAGAACGCCTGCAATCATGTAGAGCAGCGGGATGGCCACGGCAAGGCGCCACCGCTGGTGCAGGGCACGAAGGATCACCATGAAGGCTTCCTCCCGCGGCATGTTCTGCAATGATTTCATGAGCACTTTCGCATGCTGCTTCTTGACGTCCCTGCCCTATTCTGGTTCAACGCCGTGCAAGGAGCGAGCCGAGATGATGATTCGCCGACCACAGCGCAGGGGTTACGCAATCCTTTCCGTCCTGATCGTTTTGGTGATCATTGCGGTGCTGACGCAGGGGTATTTCACCGTCGATGCCCCCGGAGGGAAGATGTGGACCGTGTCGCAGCAGGAGAGGACGCGCGCCGTGGTGGCGCAGGTGAATTTTCGCACGGCACAGACGGAATTCTTCATGCACACCGAAGGGCGTCAACTTCCCATCGCGGAGCTTCGGGTGGAATTGGACAAGCTGGCGAAGTTTTCCCAGAATGGCCGCTTCTTTGTAAATCAACGTCAGGAGCTGGAGGTGACGAGTGGGATGGAAACCAGAAAATTTTCGGAAAAATTCCAGTTCCCACGCGTTCGGTAGGCATTCGGACAATCTGTTGACGCCGTTTCAGGGTCTATTGACAACAGGCTGAAGCGGTGCGGTTTTCAACCTGTTCACTTTCACAATTCCCAAAAGAGGTTTCCTTGATCAATAAAATCACTCCCATCATTGCCGCGTCCCTGGCCGTGTCCCTGCTCGGTGGATGCAAGGCCACGGTGAAGGTTGACAGCAATGTCACGTCAACCGTCGTCAGCGACGAAACGAAGCAGGTTATCGACAATGCCGTCGCGCGCGTGAAGCCATCGTTGGTGCGCATTCAGGTGGTTGAGCCTGAATATGATGAAGGGCGTGAAAGCAAATCCATTTCCTTCGGCAGCGGAACGATCATCACGAAGGACGGCTATGTGATGACGAATCATCACGTTGCGGGGAAGGCAGTGCAGATTGTCTGCACCATGGCGAACCGCGAGGAGATGAATGCCAAGCTGATTGCGACGGATCCCGCGACGGACATCGCGATCATCAAGCTGATGCCGGACACCCCGATGGAATTTCCCTTCGTGGAATTCGGCGATTCGGATGCCGCGAAGGTGGGCGATGCGGTGATGGCGATGGGGAGCCCGGAGGCGCTGTCGCAGTCGGTGACGCTGGGGATCATTTCCAACACGGCGATGATCCAGTCGGTCGCCTGGGGTGATTACAAGTTTTCGCTGGATGGGGAAGCGGTGGGGGACCTTGTGCGGTGGATCGGGCACGACGCGGTGATTTTCCACGGCAATTCCGGCGGGCCGCTGATCAACATGGAGGGGAAAATCATCGGCGTTAACGAAGTGGGTTTTGGCCTTGGCGGTGCGATTCCCGGCAATCTGGCGAAGAAGATCGCCTTCCAACTGATTCAGGATCAGAATGTGAAGCGCGCCTACGTGGGAATGTCCCTGCAACGACTGATGAAGCGGTCGGATGATCGCGAAGGCGCAATCATCGCATCGGTTGTGAAGGATTCACCGGCGGAGAAGGCGGGAATCAAACCCGGCGACCGCCTGATTCAGGTTGGCAACGAGAAGATCATCGGTCGCTTTGACGAGGACCTTCCCGGCGTGAACAACATTGTCGCGGACCTGCCCGTGAACCAGCCTTCCGCGTGGATTATCCAGCGCGGTGATCAGCAGATCACTGTCAATGTGACGCCAATCCAGCGCGAGCCCGCGCTGATTCCCACCGAGGAAATGCGCCAGTGGGG
>JADZDZ010000195.1 GCA_020850785.1 Candidatus Sumerlaeota bacterium
AGCGTCGTGGCGAAGGTGTGCCGCAGCTTGTGGGGGCTGATGCGGCGATCGAGTCCGTTGTGTCTCGCCGCCTTCTTCACGACATGCTGCACCGTTCTGCGACTGATGCGAACGCGCTCCCGCGACAGGAACAACGCTTGGCAGCCATCACGACCCGCGGGGCGATGCGCCATCCATTCCCGCAGCAAGTCCTGCGCACTTGAATTCAGGGGAATCAGGCGCTCCTTTCTCCCCTTTCCGAAAACCTTCGCGACGCTGTTCTCAAAGTCGATGGAACCGACATCCAGTCCCACCAGCTCGGCGAGCCGCATCCCCGTCAGCATTAACAGCGCGATGATGGTTTCGTCGCGCAGACGATCATCATCGTCGGTTTCGCCCTCTTTGGGAAGGGGAGCAGCCAGTCGATTGGCCTCTCCGGCGGTCAGGTAGATGGGAAGTTTCCGCGACTTCTTGGGCGTTCGTAGTCCCGCAGCGGGGTCCACCCCGACAATCCCCTCTGCGGCAAGGAATGAGAAGAACTGCCGCAGGCTGGAAATCACGCGGGCGATGGTGGCGGGCTTGCAATTCCGCTCCTCCCGCAAACGCGCCAGATAATCCTTCAGGTTGAACGGGTCCACCTTCGCCACATTTGCCAGGCACTTCGGATCATGGAGTGCCACATGCTCGCTCCAGCGCCCCAACTCGTAGCGGTAGGCCTCCACCGTGGAAGGCGCCATGTTGCGCTCGGTGCCGAGCTGGCGGAGGAACTTGTCCAAGGCTTCCTGAATGGTCATGGGACTTCCTGTTGCCGACCTTTGCACCCCGTCAAGGCGGCATCTCTATTTTGTATTAAATTTATGTTTAGCGAACTTGGCAAAATAGGAAAGACTTCTCCCGGCTGTCTTAAGTTCAAGGGTAGCAGATTCAGGCGCCTGAACGACGATATCCAGATTGCTTCAATTTTTGGGGATAGGGAACCCTTCAAATCAACCGGAACGCCCTTGACGGGAAAACGTCAGGCCCGTTCACTCTTTGCCCTGCCCATCACGATGTCGATCTCCTCACCTTTCCGAAAAGTCCTTTGCGCGGTTCCCCCCACGGGGAAGTTCATTCGTGAGGACCGCTGCCAGACACCCATTGAGCGCCTGAAGACTGTGGCGCTCCGCTCCCCCATTGACTTGATGTACGCAGCGGGCGCGTTTCAGAAGGTCGGGTTGGAGGTCCGCCTCGTTGATTATCCCGCCGAGGACAAGGAATGGGGGGATTTGGAGCGCGACCTGCGGGAGTTCCAGCCGGACATTCTGGTTCTTAGCATTACAACGCCTTCCTTGAACGCGGACTTGAAGGCTGCCGAACTGGCGAAGAAGTTGAACCCGAACATCATTACCGTGGCCAAGGGGGCTCATTTCAACACTCTGGACGTCCAGACGTTGGAGAAATCGCCTTCGCTCGATCTGGCGCTGCGCGGGGAGTATGAGGAGACCTGCGAGGAGATTGGCCGCGGGACGCCCTTTTCCGAAATCAAGGGGCTGACGTGGCGTGACAATGGGGTGATTCGCCGCAACGAGCCGCGTCCGCTGCCGAATGATCTGGATTCCCTCGCCTTTCCCGCACGCAGCCTGACCCGCAACGAGTTGTATATTCGTCCCGACACGGGGGAGATGCAGACGACGATCATCACAAATCGCGGCTGCCCCTTTTCATGCACCTACTGCCTTGCAAATCAGGTATCCGGTCTGAAGAACCGCTATCGCAGCGTCGAAAACGTGATCGCGGAAATCAAGGAATGCGTGAATGTGCACGGCATCCGGAACTTCCTGTTCCGTTCCGACCTTTTTACGCAGAACAAGAAGTGGGTGATCGAGCTTTGCAACCGCATCGTGGAAGAAAAACTGGATATTGAGTGGGCGTCGAACTCCCGCGTGGACACCATCACGCCGGAGGCGCTGGAAGCGATGAAGCGCGCCGGCTGCTGGGTGATTGCCTTCGGTGTGGAGAAGGGAACCAACGAGGCGCTGGAAGCCATCAACAAGAAGGCGACGATCGAGCAGGCGATGAAGGCGCTGGAGATGACGCGCGCCGCCGGCATCAAGCGGTCGATCTACATTCTGATCGGTCTACCCAACGACGACCATGCAGCGGTGGAGAAGGACATCGAGTTTGCGAAGGAGCTCGATCCCGATTTTCTGGAAATTTTCTACCCTTATCCCTTCCCTGGAACGGCGCTCTACCGCGAGGCCGTTGCCGCCGGCCTTCTGGAGGATGGCTCCATCCCGGTTGAGGCCTATGGCCTTCCCTGCATGCCAACGAAGCACCTGACAATGGAGCAGTTGGCAAACCTTCGCACGGCCAGCCTGCGCAAGTTCTACATGCGGCCAAGTTACATCGCGCGCACCCTGCGCCAGACGCGCTCCGCCAAGGAACTTGGCAACTACGTCAAGTACGGTCTTGTGCAACTGAAGCAGATTATCACCGGCGCGTAAGCGTTTCTCGCCGGTGCAGTTGTGCTTGCCCTGAGTGACTTTGGCGGAAACCCTACACTTTCGAAACGGTAAGAATGGAGCAAGCGTCGCAGGACGATGCACATCAGTCTCCCCTACGGTGCGGCATCGATCCCGATCGACGTGCCGGACAACTGGATCAACGGGCGCTGCTATCGCCCCCATCCGATGCTCCCCTGCGCGGACCCACGCGCGGAGTTGATGGCTGCTGTTGGGTCGCTGCCTGAAAATCTGGCGCTCAAAAAACTGCTCGATAATAAGGGAACCTGCGCCATCGTCGTGGACGCGGAGCATCCCGTCATCGCCCGCGAACTGCTCACTCCCCTGCTCGAATTGATCGAGGATGAATCGGACATCGCGCGGGAAAACTTCACAATCATTTTCGCGCACCGGCCATTGGCCCCCGTCACGCCGGAGGAGTTGGGGACGCTTCTTGAGGACAGGCTCCTCAGCGAGTACCGCGTGGTTGTCCACGACCCTTCGGATACGGACAACATCCTGTCTGTTGGCGAATCCACGAAGAAGGTGCCGCTGACGATCAGCAAGGTCTACCAGGAGGCGCAGGTAAAGATTCTCCTGGGAGGCGTGGCCCCGGACCTGCTGTCGGGCTTCACCGGCGGCAGGGCGCTCCTGATGCCGGGGCTGTGCGGCAGGGAAACGCTGAAGGCGATGTATGACTTCAACTTCGTCGCCGACAAGCAATCCCGCTTCGGCAATTTCCGCGACAACCCCTTCCACATTGTCGGCATCGAAACCGTTGCCGCGACGGGGTGCGACCTTGCGGTTTCCGCAGTGATGACGCCTGAGCAGCAGATTCACAAGATTTTCGTCGGGCACTACGGAGCCTCGCACCTGCAGGCCATGACGACCGCGCGCGAGGCGATGCTTGTGCGCGTGAAGGAACCGATGGACATCGTGGTCACGAGCGGCGGCGGAAGCCCTCATGACGGGACGCTCGCGCAGGTGGTCAATTCCCTGTGCGCCGTGGAACATGTTCTGAAGCCGGAAGGGACCATCGTCATATCAGCGGCGCTGGACAACGGCTTCGGCCCCGATGGTTTTGCGGAAATCGCCCGCAGCAGCCGCGGTGTCCACAAGACGCTCGAACGCCTCTCACTGTCGAAGAAGTACACCCCCGGCCAGTGGATCGCCCAGCGATTCTACCAGTTGCTGACTGATCATGAAATCATCCTCTTCAACAAGGAGATGGAGGAAGGATTGATCTGGGACATCGGTCTCACGCCCAGCCGCGATTTCAACGAGGCGATCATGGGTGCGATGCAGAGCCACGGCCAGCGCTGCAAGATCGTCGCGCTTCCTGAAGGACCGAAGGGAATCGGCGAAATCGGCGCCGCGCCCAACACGGGAACCAGTCAGCGATAACGCGCACGGGCGCCGCGCAGCACTCCCGCCCATTCCTTCTGAAGACGACACCAAAATGAAACCGGGGGAGTGCTTTCGCACTCCCCCGGTGGTGATGTTCTTTTCGCCATTGGGACCGGGCTGTTGTTGTTCCCGGCCGCCGACAAACGATTAACGCTTGCTGAACTGGCTGCGCTTGCGGGCCTTGCGAAGGCCATACTTGCGACGTTCCTTTTCACGCGGGTCACGCGTCAGGAAACCGGCCTTCTTCAATGCGGGGCGAAGGGCGGGATTTGCGCGAAGCAGTGCGCGGGAAATGCCGTGGCGGATGGCGCCAGCCTGGCCGACCGGGCCGCCGCCCTTCACGTTCACGATCACGTCATACTTCGTCGTGGTCTGTGTTTCCTTCATCGGCGCGCGCATCAGGTTTTCAAGATTCACGCGGTCCGCGAAGTAGCGCTTCCAATCAAGCGCATTGATGATCATCTTCCCCTTGCCGGGGCGCAGGTAAACACGCGCCACCGACGTCTTGCGGCGGCCTGTTCCCAGATACTGATCGATTTTCTCTGCCATGATGAATGATGTCTCCAGTGATTACCAGCGGTCAGTTATCTTTGGCTTTGCGCGTCGGAACATCCAGCTTTTCCGGCTGCTGCGCGTCATGCTGTCCGGTGTATTCGCCGGACTTGAAGATGCGAACGTGGCGATTGAGCTGACGGCCCAGGGCGCCCTTCGGGAGCATGCCGTGAATGGCCTTCTCCAAAATGCGTTCGGGCTTGTCATCGCTGATCAACTTTTCCGGCGTCGTGGTCTTGATGCCCGTGCGCCAGCCGCTATGATGAATGTACTGCTTGGTCTTCATCTTGTCCGCGGTGAAGACGATCTTCTCCGCGTTGGTAACGATCACGTGGATTTTCGGGTCCTGATGGGGTGCGTAGTCGGGCTGCATCTTGCCGCGAACCAGCTTCGCAACGCGTGATGCGAACCGGCCGACAACCTGCCCTTCGGCGTCCATGATATACCACTTTTCCTTCAGTTCCGCGTCACCGCGAAGGGTGCTTTTTTGCGCTCTCATGAAATGAAAACTCGTCCAATCGAAATGGCAGCATCAGCCCACCAGCCTTTGCTGCATTTACCCGGCCGGTTGCGAAAATCCTTGCAAATCAGGAAAGCGCACGGGGTGGCGCAAAAATTCGCAGGGTCGTTTGACCCACCGTCAGAGCCGGAGAAGCATGGCGATAGTGGATTTGCTGTCAAGGGGCAAACTGCGGATTTTGCACCTCGCCAAGTGAAGAGTTGCTTGCAGCGTCACCCAAGCTTCCAGTAGAAAACCGGGTTTCTTTCCCTTATCCCTCATGCTGGCGGTCTTCACTTGGCAATTCACCTCAAACACAACAACTACGGCAAATCCTCGGTTCGGCTCACGAAAGTTGAACGCTCCAAATCCCGGCACGAGTTGATCGAACTTACCGTCAACACGATGCTCGAAGGGGAATTTGAGGACACCCACCTTTCCGGCGACAACGCCAAGGTGCTGCCGACCGATACACAGAAGAACACCGTTTACGCAATCGCTCGCAATCATCCCATCGACAGCATCGAGTCCTTCGCCCAGGCGCTGGCCAAGCACTTCGTCGAAAATTGCGGGTCCCACATTCACAAGGCCAGCGTGGACATCCGCCAGCAGGAATGGGCACGCATGAACCTGAATGGCCACGCGGAGGACACCGCCTTCCAATC
>JADZDZ010000196.1 GCA_020850785.1 Candidatus Sumerlaeota bacterium
GCACTTCGATCATCGCGCGCAGCACCAGCGCGAGGTCCTTCCGATCGTAGGTCTTCGTGCGGACAATTTGATCCGCCAGACGTTTGATGAATTCGCTGCGCTCCGGGAAATACTCCGTGGCGGCAACCAGCAGCATGCGTGATTCTGCATCATCACGCGACGTCTTCAGGATACCACCGGCGGCTTCCTCCAGCGACTTGACGAACACCGCGCGCGCCTCTTCACCCCGCGCGCCGTCGGGCCACTTCGATGTCTGCGGATTTGGAAAATACGAAAGGTACGCATGGGCGCACTGCTCGCGCGCCGTTTGATACAGGGACTGATCCGGCAGCATCCGCGCGTCGCGGAAAATGCGCACCCAAACCTCGATCTGCTCCGGCGCCGCCATCGCCTTGCGCAGCAGGTAGGACAACTCGCTCGCATCGAGCGACGTTTTCCGCATGAGGATCGCAACGATTTCGTCGAGCCAGAATGGGTCCGTTGGCAGCGACGATTCCGCACTGTAGAGAAGTTCCAGCCGGTCCACGCCCGCCTTGTCGAAGCGATCCTGCAGCTTGAACACGGCCTCGCGCGCCTCCTGCGCGGGACGCTTCCGATAACTGTCCTGAGCCGCCTTGATCGCCTTATCGATCTCCAGACGACGGAATTGTGGATCGTTCAGGTCCTTCTTCATCGCACCTGCAAAGGAGAGCGGTTTCGTTGCACGCAAGACTCGCCGCCCTTCCGGGCGTGGGAATTAGAGATCATTCCAATAGATGGCTGGGATCAGGGTCAAATGATTGTGTGCAAATGTATCAGGGGGTTTTCGCGGCTTTTTCAATAAGGTCGACCATTCCCAGATGGAAACGGGTGTGGACCTGCGAAAAGCGCAACCACTGTTCCCCGTTCAAGGCGCCCATGGCTTCGTGGGCAAACCGGCCATCCACTTCGTGAAGCTGGCTTGCCTTTGCCGCAACGTTGGTAAACTCCCTTTTGCTTTGGCGCACGGCGCGCCCCGCCTCCACGCGATCGACCTCCGGCGGAGGCACCAACGCGGGCGGCGCCTTCATCCGCCCTCTCCCCACGCGGCCCGTCAGAAGGATCAACCATCCCTGAAAAGTCGGCTTCCCCGCGCGAAGAATTTCCGGGGCCTCATCGCGAAACAGCATGTCGATCGTCTGGAACATGCGGCTGTTCACCATGCCGATGTGCCACAACTGCTGCGCGGGGGACCACAGCGACACCTTCTCCTTCACCATGTAAAACATCCTGTCGTCCCAGCGCAGAATTTCCTCCATGCGCTGGTAGGACCTGCCGAGGTTCAACAACTCGCGTTTGACGATGATCATGAACCCTTGTGGCCCGTCAATTTTCGCCGCAACGGCCGATAGACCTTCTTGCGCAGTGCGCGCCCCAGGCTCAGGTGCCAAGGGACGTCCTCCAACTCCGCAAGCTCCGTCGGCGTCATCTGGTCCTGCTCCAGATACCACTTCTTCAGCTTCAGGAACGTGATGCGATCAACGCGCTTCATCCCTTCAAACATCGCGCGCCGCGGCCAGCGCAACGGCTCGCGAAAATGGCCGCACTGCGTGAAGTCAACAATCAGCGGGCGGGAGCGATCCTCGCGCGAGCGGAGCAAATTGCGCCGCCGCAGGTCCCCATGAACGATGCAGCGCGCGTGCATTTCTGAAATCATCACCCACAAACGCTCGAAATATTCCGGCGTAAGGTCCCCGTTGCGTTTGACCTCCGGAACTGATTCCGCGTCCAGCAAAGACATCTCCACCGTCCAAGGGTGCGGCTGACTGATGAAGTCGGGAACGCCGGGAATTCCCTTCAGCTTTCGGATGATGCGCGCCTCGCGCCCCGCGAGCCAGCGCCCGAAGGTCGCGCGCTCGATTGCCGGGCGACGATGCCAAGTCTTCCAAACTGTTTCGCGACCATTCAGGCTCACCACCCACACATCGGGCTTCAACAGGCCATTGCCAGCCTTCAGGAGCCGCGTGGCGTCGCCCGCCTCCGGCGGAGGGGATACTCGCACTTCCCTCCGATCCTGTTGATGACGCTTAGGGTCTGACATGGCAGGTCATTGCTTCTTCCGCAAATGCGATGCGCCCACGGCAAGGCTCGCAATCGAAAATTCAAGTGATGCCCGACGCCAAAGGGCCCATGATTTCACTGGCAGTTTGGGGCGTGGCTGCAATAGGATTGCCGTCATCGAAGGTGCAGGAGAAAAACCATCAGCGACATGTTGTGCCAGGTTTGCCAAAAGCGCGATGCGGTGATGAAAATCACGAAGCTGCTCGACGGCGCTGTTTCCGATTACAGCGTCTGCCGGGAATGCGCGGGCAACGTGAGCAGTCACCATGCAAAAATCACCAAGTCGCAGTCGCAGACCGTTCAGAACCTCCTGAAGGAACTATTGGCGCAGGGGGAGGCCGCAGGCGCCATCACCGTCGAAGGGGTGAATTTCCCCAACATGCCCGCCTGCTCCCATTGCGGGCTGGATTTCCTGAAATACAAGCAGACATTCATGCTCGGCTGTCCCCATTGCTACGATGAGTTTGGCGAATTCCTTCTGGCAGACATTCGCAAGGTGCACAACGCCACGCAGCACATTGGCGAACGCCTTCGCACATCCGTTGAGTTGGTGGACATGCAGGGACGCCTGCGACAATTGAAACAGGAACTGGACGAATCCATCAGGGAGGAGGATTTTGAACGGGCCGTGCGCGTGCGGGACCAAATCAGGACGCTGCAACGCGAACAGGAAGCGCGCATCCAAGGCTAGCACACTTCGCAATTGCCGACGCCGCGCACCTTTCGAACAACGCCCACGGGCTGATTTCCCCCGCTTCATCAAACAAGAATGTCCCTCCCCAAGCACCTTTCATCGTCAGACCTGAAGTGGCTGGAGCAACCCGCCCCCACGAACAACATCGTCGTGTCATCGCGCACGCGGCTTGCGCGAAACCTCAGCGATCAACCCTTCGCTCCCCACGCAAATCCCTCCGACCTGTCGGAAATTGACGACCAGATTCGCGAGGCCATCGACCAGAATCCCTTCTTCAAGTCCTTCACGCGCGTCGAACTGTCCGAATCAACAGCGTCGGAGCGCGCCTTCCTGAAAGAGGCACGCCTGATCAGCAAGGAAATGGAGCGCGGCGGCGCCAACCGCGCCGTCTATGTGAACCAGGACCTGAAATGCTCCATCATGGTGAACGAAGAGGATCACCTGCGGATGCAGAGGCTGGAACCGGGGCTGCAGATTTCCCAGGCCCAGTTGCAACTGGATGAAGTCGATCGCGAAACGGCGAAGGTGCTGCCGCTCGCCTTCCATGACCACTTCGGATTCCTGACCGCCTGCCCCACCAACGTGGGCACGGGCCTGCGGGCCTCGGTGATGATGCACCTGCCGGGGCTTGCCTTCCGGCGCGAGATCGAGGCCGCCTTCCGCGACCTGCCATCGAAGGGGCTGACGGTCCGCGGATTTCAGGGGGAGAACTCCGAAGGACTGGGCGACTTCTATCAAATCAGCAACGAAGTGACGCTGGGAAAGTCCGTGGCGGAGATCGAACAGCACCTTGACGAGGCCGTCTCCGCGATCATCGCCAGAGAACGCGAGGCCCGATCCTTGCTCCTCACACATGGCGGCATGACTGTCACCGATGCGGTTTGGAGGAGTTTTGGCATCTTGGCAAATGCACGCCGAATGGAATCCGCGGAAGCCATGAAACTGCTGAGCAGGCTTCGTTTGGGGATCGACGCGGGATTCTTTGACAATCTTTCCCACGAGAAATTCAACCGTCTCGTCGTGGAAATTCAACCGGGCCACCTTCACTATCGCCACGGTGCCGCAGAAGACGCGGAGCAACGGGACATCGCCAGGGCAGACCTGATCCGCCGCGCACTGGTCACGAAAACCTGAGGAACATTCCGAGCATTTTGCCTCAAAAAGAGACTGTCGCGGCGCAATGTGTGAGAAAATGCGACGTCGCGCACTGTTGACGATGCGCAAAATGCGGTGGAAACTCACCTATATGGCCGTTCAAAGGTGGACGAATTCTTGCACTACTCACAGTTTGAATCACTCCTTGCACCGCCGATGCCGGAAGTGATTTTTTAGGACTCATCAAGGAGGACGTTTCACATGCCTTTAAATGACACGCCGTTCACCCCCGGTTGGAAGGAAGTCATGCGCCAATCGCGGAACGAGGCGGGCCGACTTGGTCACGATTACATTGGGCCTGAACATTTCCTGCTGGGCATCATCCGCAAGGGTGAGGGCCTTGCCGTTCAGACCCTTTTGAATATGGATGTCGATCTGGACGAACTGAAGCTCGAAATCGAGCGCATGCTCGAAGTCGGCAAGGGGCCCACCGTGGGCATCTTCCCCCAGAACGTGGAAGCGAAGAAGGTCATCGAATCCGCCCGCCTGACGGCGAAGCAGCTCAAGCACAACTGGATCGGCACCGAACACCTGCTTCTGGCGCTGATCAAGGAAGAGAGCACCGTTGCCGCGCGGACGCTGAAGAACTTCAACGTCGACTTCAACCGCACGAAGCGGGAAGTGATGAACCTGATCGAGGGCAGCGCCAGCGGCACGGCCCAAAAGCCCGCAAGCCAGCAGGCCGCCAAGGGGGACAACAGCGAGAAAAGCAAAACTCCGGCGCTGGATACCTTCGGACGCGACCTCACGCAGCTTGCGCGCGAAGGGAAGCTTGATCCCGTCATCGGGCGCGAGGACGAGGTTGAACGCATCCTCCAAATCCTGTGCCGCCGCTCGAAGAACAACCCGATCCTTCTTGGCGAACCGGGCGTGGGCAAAACCGCCATCGTCGAAGGCCTCGCACAGCGCATCGTGAACGAGGACGTTCCCGAACTGCTGCGCGAGAAGCGCCTCCTGTCGCTGGACCTTGCGGCCATCGTCGCGGGCACCAAATACCGCGGCCAGTTCGAGGAACGCCTGAAGGCGATCATGCAGGAAATTCGCCGCAGCAAGGACGTGCTCATCTTCATCGACGAGCTTCACACGCTCGTGGGTGCGGGCGCGGCGGAAGGCGCCATTGACGCCTCCAACATGCTCAAGCCCGCTCTGTCACGCGGCGAAATCCAGTGCATCGGCGCGACAACGCTGGAGGAATACCGCAAGTACATCGAGAAGGACGGCGCGCTTGAACGCCGCTTCCAGAGCATCATCGTCAACCAGCCGAACCGCGATCAGGCGATTCAGATCCTCAAGGGCCTGCGCCCCCGCTACGAATCACACCACAATGTGATCATCAGCGACGAGGCGGTGGCCGCCGCCGTGAACCTGAGCGAGCGCTACGTGACGGATCGCTACCTGCCGGACAAGGCCATCGACGTGATCGACGAGGCCGGCTCCCGCGCACGCCTCCTCCAGAATGTGAAGCCCGTCGAGATCAAGGACCTCGAAAAGGAAATCGCCGAGAAGGAAGAGGAACTGCGCCTGCTGACCAACGAGCAGGAATTCGAGCAGTGCCAGAAGGTGAAGGAGGAGCGCGATGCGCTGACGCAAAAGCGCGAATCCCTGATGGCCGCATGGAACGAGAAGAAGCAGAACCGCGAATCCATGCAGACCATCAGCGAGGACGACATCGCCTACATCGTTTCCAAGTGGACCGGCATTCCCATCGTTCGCATCGAAGAGGCGGAAAGCAAGAAGCTGATTCGCATGGAAGAGGAACTTGCAAAGCGCGTCATCAGCCAGCGCGAGGCGATCACCAGCGTCTGCAAGGCTATCCGCCGCTCACGCTCCGGCCTGAAGGACCCCAACCGCCCCACCGGATGCTTCCTGTTCCTGGGGCCAACCGGCGTCGGCAAGACGGAACTGGCGAAGGCTCTCGCGGAATTCCTCTTCGGCGATCAGGATGCGCTGGTGCGCATCGACATGTCTGAATACATGGACAAATACTCCGTTAGCCGCCTGATGGGTGCGCCCCCCGGCTACGTGGGCTATGAAGAGGGTGGCCAGTTGACGGAGAAGGTGCGCCAGCGCCCCTACGCCGTGGTCCTTCTGGACGAAATCGAGAAGGCACACCCCGACGTCTTCAGCCTGCTCCTGCAGGTCTTCGACGATGGCCGCCTTACCGACAGTTGGGGCCACGTGGTGAACTTCCGCAACACGGTCATCATCCTGACCTCCAACGTCGGGACGAAGCGCCTGAAGCAGGCCAAAGCCATGGGCTTCGGCGCCAGCGACAGCGAGGAAGAGAACTACGATGCGATGAAGGAAAAGGTGATGGGAGACGTGAAGAAGGTCTTCAATCCCGAATTCCTCAACCGTCTGGACGAAGCCATCGTGTTCCATCCGCTCACAAGCGATGACATCACGAACATTCTGGACATCATGATGGAGCGGGTGAACAAGCGCCTTAGCGACAAGAACATCACGCTGCTTCTGGGCGATGAAGTGAAGCAGCACCTTGCCAAGGAAGGCTACGATCCCGAATACGGCGCCCGTCCCCTTCGCCGCGTGATCCAACGCAGC
This sequence comes from Candidatus Sumerlaeota bacterium, assembly GCA_020850785.1. Lineage (GTDB taxonomy): Bacteria > Sumerlaeota > Sumerlaeia > SLMS01 > SLMS01 > JADZDZ01. The sequence goes on from JADZDZ010000196.1 coordinate 6,491, forward strand.
ATCGAGGACCCGCTGTCCAGCGCACTGATCTCCGGCGACATTCCGGAGAACTGCGAACTGACCGCATCGCTGAAAGAAGGTGAAGTGATCTTCACAGTCACCAAGCGCAAGGATGAGCCGAAGGAAGAACCGGCGCTGACCAGCGCACCCTGAAGTAGTCGCAATCACCAACCCACTGGAAGCGCGGATGACGACATCCGCGCTTCTTTTTTTGAGCTTCGCAGACACTTTTTCCGCGCATGTTTCCAAGCCCGTTTCCGACCACCAAACGGGACATGCCTTCCGCAGGCCCAAGGGGCACAGACGAACATAAAAGCATAAAATGAACTCTGTGGAAAGATTTCGTAAACAACTGTAAATCTTTGACTTATGTTTTTCCACAGCGTTTTCCACAGCCTCCCCACGAAATTAAAGCGAAGTCCCCAATTACTCATTTTGTTGGGGTTAAAAGTGGTGCTTCTTTTTCGGGTTTTTAGCCCTTGCAAAGGTACGGTTTCTGCCAACCCTAGTCAGTAACTGCCACTCGAAGGGGCAGGATCCGCCGGGCAGGTTGTCATCATGGGAAAAGTTCTGAATCCATCACCGATCATCAGCATCATCGACGACGTCGAGAAATGCGAAAAGGAAGCAGTCGATGCGTTGCTCGCGCTTCCCGACAAGCGCTCATGCAAGGTCGTGATCAATTCCGGCGGCGGAAGCGTTTACGCGGCGCTCGCCATCGCGACCGTGATCAAGCTGAAGCAACTGGCGGCGGAGGCGCTCGTACTTGCGGACTGCAGTTCGGCGGCGATCACCGTGTTCGCGGCCTGCCCGATTCGCAAGGTCTCACCCTACGCATCATTCCTTTTCCACCCCGTGAAGTGGTCCAGCGAGGATCAATCGCGGCTGACCGGCGCAAAATCCTGGGCCATTGAATTTGAGCGGGTTAACCAAATCTACGAAGACTTCCTGATCGCCCACATGAGCGTGAAGCGATCGATCATTCGCGGCTGGATCAAGGAAGAGCGCTACGTGACGGCGCAGGAGCTTATCGACCTTGGCATCGCAGAACCGATCGAGTTCCCCGAAGACGGCGTGATCGACATCAGCAAGCATCGTCGCGCGCACAAGACCGCCGCGCAGCGGCATTCCAAGCCGGCAAAGATTCGCAAGGTCGGCTGACAACAGGCTTCCTCCCAAGCACGTCGCGCTTTCTGCTGATGAGACGGAAAGCGCGACGTCGAATTTTTAGGTTACCCTTCCGCGCGCGGGGGATACTTTCTTCAAATCCTGAACCCTGATTCCCGAACCGCCCTTGCTCCCACCACAGAAACATACCTTCGACACGCTTTGGGGAAACGACGCCGCGCGCTCGTTGGTGCCACGATTGCTGGCGGCGGGGCGACTGCCGCATGCGATCCTGCTGACGGGACCGGACGCCATCGGCAAACGGTCGCTGGCATTCGCAATGGCAAAGGCCATCCTCAGCATTCCTCGCAGTGCCGGAGCGGCGGCGATGGCGCCGGGCGTACTAACCGCAAGGGAGGCGGACTTCGCGCCCCCATCCCCACAGGTGGAGGATGCTGACGTCGCTTCTCCCCCGGAGGAAGGTGACGATCTTTTCGGCTCCGATGGGGAGCTTCCGTTCGAAGATTCTTCGGAGGAGGATGATCTCTTCGGAAGCGTTCCCCCGCCGAGGAAAACTGTGAAGGCGGAAGCGCCTCCCGCAGTTGCGGCCCCGCAACCCGTCGCTCCCCGTCCGTCGCTCAACGAACGCGTCTGCCGTCTCGTCGAAAATTCCTACCCGGTGGAATACAACAGCGATGGCATTCCCAAAACCGCCGGGCATGTGGACTTCACAATCATTGAACCATCGGGGGGGCGCCGTGGTGTCCTCGTTGACCAGATTCGCCACTTGAAGGAGGCGACGGCGCTGTCGCCCATGGAAGGCGCCTACCGCGTGGCGATTGTGATGGGCGCGGACACGATCACGCAGGAGGGCGGCAATTCGATCCTCAAGTTGTTGGAGGAACCGCCCCGCTATCTTGTGCTTATCCTCGTGGCGAATCGGCAATCACGCGTGCTGCCGACGATCCGTTCGCGCTGCAGCATCGTGCCGATGACGCCGATGAATCGCAGCGCACTGGCGGAGAAGCTGGTGACCGTGGAGAAGCTGGATCGCGTGCGCGCGCAGGTGGCGTCGGCGCTGGGCGAAGGGCGTCCCGGCGTGGCGATCACGATGATCGAGAGCGCGCTTCGTGAGCGCCGGAAGGAAATTTTTTCCGCACGGTTGCAGATCGACCGCGTGGGGCGCATGGCCACGCCGCATGCGGCGGCACGCATCAACGCGACGGGAAAGCTGGATGAATCGCTGTGGATGATGCTGAGCTTCGCGCGGGATCGCCTGGTGCGGACGCTGGTGCCCGCGGAGCAGGGGCTGCTGATTCATGGCGATGCGCTGGACCTGATTGATGGCGTGCCCGCCAGCGCCGAATCGCTGGACGCGGAGGGGGATCGGCTGGTCCGCGCCTTTGGCCTGCTGGCGCATCCCTACCTGCCGCAGCCCCGCGCCGCGCTCGAAATGGCCCTGTGGCCCGATTGAGGCCGCTGATTCTGATTTGACGCCGGACGGGATTTCCGTTCAATGGCGTTTCGCTTTGCCCAATCTTCGCAGAAGTGAGTGCCCGCGCACCGGACCATGGCCCCCCCAATTTCGACCGATGAAATCGCAAGCGTTGTCGCGCGCGTTTTGATGGAACGCGGCCTTGTGGGTGCGCAGCCAGCCCGTCCGCAACCGGGCGCGGGAACGGCCTGTTCGCTCCCCCACGGCGTGTCCGGCCAAGGGCCGGTGGTCATCCCAAAGAGCGGCGCCGGAGCGAACAATCCGCTCGTGCAGGCGGGCGCCTCGCGCGTTGGCCACGCAACAGAGGGACTCGCGCCGGACGTCTCCTGCGGCCAACTGGCCCACTTCATCGACCACACACTGCTGAAGCCGACGGCAACCGACGCGGAGATTCGCGAAATCTGCAAGCAGGCGCGCGATTACCACTTCGCCTCCGTGTGCGTGAATCCCTGCCACGTGGCGCTGGCGGCGCGGGAACTGGCCGGCACGCAGGTGATGGTGTGCACCGTGATCGGCTTCCCGCTCGGCAGCACAACCACGGAGACAAAAACTTTCGAAACGCGCGACGCCTGCGCCAATGGCGCCCACGAAATCGACATGGTGATCAACATCGGCAAACTGAAGGCCGGCGACTTCCATTTCGTCTGCGATGACATTCGCGCCGTCGTGGATGCCGCGCAGGGGCGCACCGTGAAGGTGATCCTGGAAACCAGCATGCTCAGCAACGAGGAGAAAGTTGCGGGCTGCATCCTGTCGAAGGCTGCGGGCGCGCAGTTCGTGAAAACCAGCACCGGCTTCGGCGGCGGCGGCGCCACGCCCGAAGACATCGCCCTCATGCGCAAGACAGTCGGCGAGGAATTGGGCGTGAAGGCAAGCGGCGGCGTGCGCGATTGCGAAGGCGCGGAAAAACTTATCGCCGCCGGCGCGAGCAGGCTCGGCGCCAGCGCAAGCGTCGCCATTGTTGCCGGGAAAAAGGGAACCGGAGCCTACTGATCCGCCACACCTGCGGACCGAAGCCCTTCCAGTCGGTTGATCACGAGCGGTAGCTAAGGCCCTTTGCGCGGAAGCAGGGAAAGCTCCGGGAATGAAATGTGCCGACGACTACTTCTGGCCGTCGATGATTTTGCCGCGGATGATCGGCTTGCTGGGATCCACGGGGGTGGATTGCGTGGCGGGATCGGATGGCGGCTGCGTGGCGGCGTCGCCTGATTCAGTCTGGGGATTTTTTTCCGCAGCAGCTTTTCGGCGCTCCTCCTCCTCGCGGGCCATGCGTTCCTCGAAGGCCTTGTACTCGGCGGCGCGCGCGGCCTCGATTTTTTCACTCTGCCCCTTCATCCAATCATCAAGGGCCTGTTGGCGCGGAGGCTCCACGTCCAGCGATGCGGGAATCGCTTCGCCTGTCATCGACGGCAGTGCGTAGACTTCACCGCGTTCCTGCATGAACAGGATGAATTCGTCCACATACACGCGGGAGTTCTTCTCGGCCTCCGTCATGGAACGAAGTTTGGCGGCGCCCGCCTCAAGGCCCTGCATGCGATTCGTCAGGTCCCCAATGTCGTGCCCCGCGGTGTCATTGTTTGACCATTCGATGGGGCCGCTCTTGCGGATGATGGAAATCGTTCCATCCTTCTCGATGCGATGATCGAGGCGGTTCTGCGAAAGGGCCTTCGCAAGCAGTGTCTTCAGCGGAACGTTCTCGAGGAAAATATCACAGCGGCCGGAACGAACGCGGTCCTTTTCCACGAGGACGATCTTCACCCCGCCCGCCTGGGAAATTTTTTCCAGCACTTCCGCAAGCGGGGTGCCTTTGAACTGAACGCCCTTCACGAGTTGGTTCAGCTTCTCCGCCGTGGCGATCTGCTGGGGCGATTGTGCGGCGGCAGTGGCGGAGGGGGGCGTCGCCGACGTTGGTGCAGCCTGCGCAGGGAGCGAGTTCGCGGCACGAAGGCCGACAACAAGCAGCATGAGGGAAAAAAATCTGGTCACGATTTCCTCCGGGTGAGCCTGAAGGTGGAAACGCACTGCGCCGTGGTGTAGGGCCTGCGGCCCTGCGCTGCAAGCAATGTGATGGGAACGCGGGGGTTCGGTGAACCGCCGGGGATGAGGGGGAACAAAAAAAGCCCCGCGTTATCGACGCGGGGCTTGGGAAAGGCGTTCAGGAGCCAGCGCGGTTACTTGGCGGCTTCTTCCGTGATGATGTGGACGTACTTCTTGCCGGTGGCCTTGGTTTCAAACTTCACTTTGCCTTCAACCTTGGCGTAGATGGTGAAGTCGCGGCCCTGTCCTGCGTTCTGGCCCGGCCAGAACTGATTGCCAACCTGACGAACGATGATCGATCCGCCGCTGACGAGCTTGCCTGCGGGTTCTTTCACACCACGGCGTTGCGCGTTTGAATCGCGGCCGTTCTTGGTGGAACCCATTCCTTTTTTGTGTGCCATTTTTGGAGCCTTTGTAGGAGGAGGTTAGGGTCTGGAGGGTTAAGGTCCCGAACTATTTAGCTGAGAGCCTTGCCGTTCTTCGTGAAACCAGTGATCTGGATTTCCGTGAAGGGCTGGCGGTGGCCCTGATGCTTTTCGTAGCCGTGGCGGCGCTTGAACTTGTAAATTTCCACCTTGGGGCTCTTGTCCTGACGAAGGACCTTTGCGCTGATGGCGGCGCCATTGACGCGGGGCTCGCCGATCTCAAGGGTCTCGCCGGAACGAACGAGGAGAACGTCCTCCAACGTGATGACATCGCCCTTTTCCGCTTCGATCTTTTCGATCTGGATGATGTCGCCGGGGGCAACGCGGTACTGGTGACCGCCCTGCTTGATGACTGCGTACATGGCGTTTATCCTTTGGTTAAGTGCAGAGTTTTGAGTACTCTAAGTGCCCGCGCGGAGGCCGCCATGAAGGGCCTTCGTCGCAGGGCCGGTGAAGGTCTCCATTCGCCGCTCCCCCGTCAAGGGCGAAGTTCGCCTGTTGCGGCGGTCGCGGCGACGAATCATCAATGGGGAGTAAGGCTTGTATGAAGGCAAGAGACCTCCGGGGAACAGCGGATTGAAAGTCCTACGTGTGATCTATGACCTGCAAGTGGGCGGGGTGCAGCGGATGCTGTATCGTTCCATCGCGCCGTTGCGGGACGAGGGGGTCGCCCTTGAGGTGGTCTGCCTGAAGGAACGGGGGGAGATGGCCGCCCGTTTCGAGGAGGCGGGGGTGCCAGTGCACCTGATCAAGTTTGCCAGCAGGCTCGATCCCATCGGCGTTCTGCGCCTTCGCGGGCTGATTCGCCGTGGTGGTTATGACGTGGCACACTCGCAGATGTACGCGGCCAATGCGGCATTGAATGCGGCGGCGACGCTGGGTGTTCCCGCGAAAGTGATTAACAGCTACCACAGCCAGACGCCCTTCAGCGGAAAAAGTCAGGAACGCTTTGCGCGATGGACGGCGGGGAGGCCGTCCCGAATCGTGGCGGTTTCGCAATCGGTGGCCGATGCCGTGGTCACGGCGGGAATCGAACGGGACCAGATTCGCGTGATCCACAACGGCGTGGACCTGCCGGAGGAGGAACCGCCGCCGCCGATGGCTCCGGCGGGTGCGCCGCTGCGGGCTTTCTGGGCGGGGCGCTTCGTGAAGCAAAAGCGCGTGGACATGTTGGTGGACATCGCAGCGGGATGCCGTCGCGTTGGTGTGCCGTTACAACTGACGTTGATTGGCGAAGGGCCGCAGCTTGAGAAAATCAAGCGGCGTGTGGCAGAGACGAACCTGACCGACATCGTGACGTTCGTTCCCTTCCAAGCGGACATTGTTCCCTTCATCCGCGACCATGAGGTTTACCTTTCCGCCAGCGATCGCGAGGGATTTCCGAACACGCTGCTGGAAGTTTTCGCGCAGGGCCGCGGCGCACTGCTGGCGAAGATCGCGCCGAACGAAGAGGCCGCCGGCGACAGCGGCGCGGCAAAGCTGATTGGTGATGACGTGGAGGAATGGGTGAACTGGCTGCGCGTGCTTCAGGGCGATCGTGGCTGGGTGATGACGATGGGAGAGGCGGCGTGGAATCGCGTGCGGGAATTTTCCGTGGACAAAACCTGCGCGGCAATGGCGCGGCTGTATCGCGATGTGTGCGAAAGGAAGGACGGGCGATGAAGCGCGGGGATGCGAAAGCGCAGAACATCAGCTACGCCGGCGAGCTGGGGCGTAAGGCCATCCATCTCTGCAGCATGGTCATTCCGATCTCCGCGTGGCATCTGGAGCGGCTGGACACGTTGATCCTGCTGGGGGTGCTCCTTGCGATTTCGCTGCTGGCGGACGTGGAACGCTTCCGCGCAGGGCCGATCGGCCACTTTATACGCACCTACTTGTCGTTCATGATTCGGCCGCACGAACGCAATGCGCGCGCGGGAATCTTTGCGCTGACGGGCTCAACGTGGATGCTGGTTTCCGCAATCATCACCTTCGCGGTTTTCCCGAAATCCATCGCGGTGGCAGCGTTCAGCATGTTGATCCTGTGCGACACGGTGGCGGCGTTGGTGGGAAGGCGATTCGGGCGGATTCGCTTCGGCCCCAAGCAGAAAAGTTTGGAGGGAAGCGCGGCGTTCTTTGCAGTGGGATTGATGGTCGCGGCGACAGTGCCGGGAATCCCCTTCGCGGCAGGCGTTGCGGGCGCATTGGTGGCGACCATCGCGGAGGCGCTGCCGTGGAAGCTGGATGACAACTTCAGCGTGCCGCTCAGCGGCGGTCTGGCGATGCTTTCAGTGATTCAGTTGCTGGGCGCCTGAGCGAGCGCCTCCAGGTCCGCATTCGGCGGCGCACCTTTTTCGCGCGCCTTTCGATACCATTGCAGGGCCGCAGCGGTGTCCTTCTCCATCCTGAGCGCAAGCAGCGCGCGATTGAGATAAACGTTTCGCGTTTCATTGCCGCCGTCGCTGAATTGCCTTAGGAGCGACTGCGCGGCGTCGCGATTTCCGCGACTGAATTCGACGATGGCCGCGCGAAGCATCGCGTCGTTGCGAAAGAGCGGAATCTGCGACGCATCGCGGTAGGTGGCGACGGCCTCATCATTCCTGCCGAGCGCAAACTGCACGCGCGCAAGGGCCATCAGGTTGTTGCCCACCGCTTCGCTTGGCGGCTGCGGACCCACCAGCGGCGCCGCGAAGTGCGCTTCCGCCTCCTTGAGTTTCCCGCGACGTTCCTCAATCCCGCCAAGATACATGTGCGCATTGCGATTGGTGGGCTCAAGCTCCACCACGCGCGTCCAGAGGGACTCGGACGATATCCAGTAGAGTGATTGGCGAAGCGACAGCAAGGTGATGACGACGACCACGCCGAGCGGGAGAACCGCGAGGATGCGCGCGCCACTTTGCGTTCTCGCGCCAAGCGCCGCAAGAACCGCCGCAGCGGCAATGCCCAAGCCCGCCATCCCCTGATAGGTGTAACGATCCGCGAGGGTGAACTGACCGCCGAGCAGCGGAAGACTGCTGCTGCCGACGAAAAACAAAATGCCAACGGCGGCAAGCAGCGCCAGCCTCGTGCGCCTGAAGAGACCGACGAAAACCACAACGGCCACGGGAAGAAGAAACATCACTCCCGCCACCGTGAAGCCCGCCGCCTGACCCACCTGCGGCCCATAGGACGGATTGAGATTCAACGGCCACAGCAGCAGCCAGACGTAAAATCCCATCAACTTGATGCCGCGCCCAATGAGCGTGGTGATGCTCAGCATGCCCAACGATTGGGCGCTGCTGCCGATGGCACTGTTCAAAACAAGATACACAACGAGCGCGAAAACGCCCGCAACCGCCGTGAAGATGGCGCTGCGTGGGGGCCGTTGCGACTTCATCAGGAAAAGCATGCAGGCAATGAGCGGCACCGCGACGGCGATTTCCTTCGAAAGCAATGACGCGACGAAGCACCCCACCGCTGCGAATGCGAGGAGCGGAGCGAACTTCGATGGCTGGAAGAGTTTCGCAAAGGCGTGGAAGCCGAGCATCATGAAGAACCAGCCCAGCACCGCCGGCCGCGCGGCGGGCCACAGGACGCTTTCGCATTGAATGGGATGCAGCGCGAAAAGCGCGGCGCCCGCGAAGGCTGCGATGCTGCGTTGCGATGCTTCCGGCAGCAGAATCAGCAGCAGACGAAACAGCATGAGGGTATTCGCTGCATGAAGGACGAAATTCGTCAGGTGATAGAGAAAGGGATGAACACCCGCGACCGCATATTCAAGAATGAATAGGATGTCGATCAGCGGACGATAGTAGGGATACTGGTAGGCGTCGGAGAAGAGGATGCAGCGCGCGAAGAACGCCTTCGGAAGCGTGGCAAGGTCGGCGATGGGGCCGTCGGGCCGGATCACCAGATTGTCATCCCAGAAAAGCTCCGCGAACGTGAATGGCCAAAAGGCCACGAAAAGGAGCGCGAGCAGCAGCAGCGCCGCAGTGCGGGGATTCGCGAGCTTTTCCACAATCTGGGACGATGATCCGCTGCGCACGGGAATGGTGTCCGTCGTTTTTGATGGTTCTGACGCAACCTATATGGTTGGCTGTGTCACCGATGCAAGCGGCGACAGGAAAAGGGAAACCGATGGGCAAATTCGAAAGTGCACTGAAAAAATTCCGAATCACGGGTGGAAAGAAATTCCGACTGCGGGACTTCAACCCCGCCTGGCACGGCATGGGCAGGGGCGCGTCGAAGGAGGAACTGGACGCAGCGGCGGAGGAAATGAAGAAGAAGGACCTGCCACGCCTGTCCGACTTGCAGGAAAAACTCTACGCGTCAAACCAGTGGTCGCTGCTGCTGA
>JADZDZ010000197.1 GCA_020850785.1 Candidatus Sumerlaeota bacterium
CCGCCGTCACGCGCACAAAGTCGTCGCTGCCGATGATTCCCGAAATCAATCCCGCGTGGTTGTCCCACATGATGGCCTTGATCTGGCCGCTGGCGTCGCCCATCTGAAGCGTGAAGTAGGGTTCGCCGTTCTTCTTCGCGCGCTGCTCGAAGGAAATCAGGTGATAGACGGAATCAACATTGCTCATGCCGGGTGAAAGCTGGGCAAGGCGATGATGTTGGGGCTGGGTTTGCGCGGCGGCGGGCGCGAAGGCTTGGTCGAGGCTCATGGTTGTTGGTTCACTCCACAATCTGAAGGGAAATCAGAAAGGCGGCGGGTTGGCAAGTCAACGAGAAGCGGGGCGCAAGCAGCGCACTTCCCCCTTGTACGGGTTTCCCCGCGTCTCCTAACCTTGTCGCCGAGTGCTCCTAAGCCAACCGGGAATCGGCATCGTGATTCGTCAGTTCTTCAAAGCTCTTCTGTGGGGAAATTCCATCGCCCTTTGTTGGACGTGGGGGCTTGGGCTTTTCTTCTCGGTGCAGATCGCGTTGCACTTCGGGTTGGTGGGTCTGCTCAGTTTTGCGATTCCCAATGCGCTTGGGTTGGTGTTCTTCGGCCTGCTGACGCAGACGATCGCGAATCGTTATCCGAACCCGAAGGATTTTGAGCGGCATTTCTTCAAGACCAGTGAGACGCTGAAGTATGTGTTCCTGCTCTACCAGATCGTTGCGATCTCGCTGACGTTCTTTGCCATCTTCAAATACCTGTTCCTGCCGATGGGCGTGAACATGGGCCTTGCGGCGTTGGTGATGGTGGGCGCGGCGTTCCTGCTGGGGCAGCAGTTCGACATTCGCAGGATCAAGTGGACGCATCTTGCGATGACGGTGGTGATTGCCGCGTCCGTCACCGCGCTGCTCTACTCACTTCACTCGTACATTGTGGCAAACAACCTGCCGCAGGGCTTTGGGCCGGGCCACAAGCCGGCGAAGAGCTGGGCCTACGTTGGCTACCTGATACCGATGATTGTGGGCTTGTTCGTCGGCCCGTGGCTGGACCTGCAGCAGTGGCAGCGCGCTGTGCAGATTCATCGCGAGCAGACGAGCCTGCGGCTGTCGTGGTTCCTTGGCGCGATCATCTTCTTCGGCATCCTGATCTTTCATGGAACCTTCGCGCTTTCCCTGCTTGGTGCGACCTCCGGCGCGCCGCTTCCTGCGGAGCCGGGCGGATTGTTTCACGCGAAGGAATTCATTTCCAATTTCCTGTTTGCTGGCGAAAACAGCGTCCCGCGCCTGTTCCGCGTGGCCTACGTGGCGTTCATTTTCCTGTGCATCGTCTCCACGCTGGACAGCGGATACATCGCGCTAAAGTGGTACCTGACGGAGCTTGTGAGGAAAAGCGAGCACATTATTTTCACCATCGTGCCGGAAGTGATGTTCCGTTCGCCGGAAGTCGTCATGTCCGCCTGCGTGGGGATTGCCGTGGCGTCGTGGGCGATGGGCTTTGAGCTGGAATACTTCATGTCCTTCTACGCGTCGTTCTTTGTGGGTTACGCGATCGTGTTCCTGTTTCGTTCCACCTACAAGCCGCAGTTCACGAACTTCGCGCAAACAACGCTTTTCTCCGTGGCAGCGTTCGCGCTTGGCCTGTTTGGCATCGGATATTTTGAGAACGCCTGGTACTTCATGGTGCTGGGCGCCGTGGTGCCCGCAGTGCAGGGGATCGTGACGATCTCAAGCCGCGTGGTCGTGGATGATTTGCAGAAGGCGCTTCCGCGGCCCGACTCCACGGATGAAGTCCCCATGGGGAGCGTTTCCGGCAAGGCGGCGCACATGGCCGTGGTGGCGCTGGAGAATGCGGTGACGCGCCTGAATCCGAAGGCGGGTGAGCAACTGAAGGATGTGCTGCACAACAAGATCGAGCCCACTGCGGCGCAGGCGCTGGCGACGGTGCTCAATACCATCAGCCCGTCGGCGGTGGCAGGCGCGCCGGTCGTGGCGCTGCCCATCAACGCTGACGCGGATGTGGAGCACGCACGCGGGCACTTCGAAGGGAAGTGGTTCCGCTATACCTTCATGGCGACCTATCAGGACACGAATTCCGTCGGGAATGTTTACTTCGGCATGTATCCCATGTGGGTTGGCAAGGTGCGTGAAATGTTCTTCCAGGCGTGCATGCCAAATTTTGACCTGAAGAAGACCCCATTCTACATTCTTACCCGCAGTTTCGAGCACAAGTTCAATCTGGAGGCGCGGGAGTTCGAGATCGTCACCGTGAAGATTCGCGTGGAGGCGGTGAACCGGAAGTTCGTGACGCTGGAGCATCATATTTACAATCAGGCCCTGCAAATCCTCGGCAAGGGGCGCCAAGTGCTGATGTTTGTGAGTTCCAAGGACTACGGCCTTGTGGACCTGCCGCAGGAAGTGAAGCTGGCGTTCCTTCCCTATACGCCCTAGGGCGTGGTTTCCACTTGATGGTACGGGCGCGCATACCTAGCGTTTTCTTGCCCTAAACTGTGGAGGTTCCACCTGAGTGGACTTCAGTTCCCTTTCTGCTGACGCGGCGCACCGCTTTCGCGCGGTTGCACAGTTGTTGCATCGCCACGGGCAGACGATTTCTGCAACGCGCCCGCGATTGCTGGACGTCGGCGGCTATCCGGGAACCTTCGCGCGCGAATTCACGACGGCCTATCCGCGCTGGCAGGCGATCACGCTCGATCAACCGAAGGAGAATCTTCCGCAGTACATCAGCGCATCGGGCGCAAAGATTCCCTTCCCCGATGGTTCCTTCGATGCGGTTGTCAGCATCGACACCTTCGAACATGTGCCGCCGCAGGAGCGCGACTTGTTCCTCGCGGAACTGTGCCGCGTGTCCAGTGGCATCACCATCCTTTGTGCGCCCTTCCATCATGACTCCGTGGCGGCGGTGGAAAAGTTGCTCGATGCGTGCCACCAAAAAATCTTCAACGTGCCGCATCCATGGCTTCACGAGCACGTGCAAAACGGCCTGCCGCAGTTGATGAAAACCATCGGCGCCTGGCCGGCGAATTTTGGACTGCTGGAGGTGAAGCAGTCATACGATTTGCAGGCGTGGGCAACGTGGCAGGCATTGTCGCTGTTCCGCAAGTTGAAGGGGGAGGTGGACAAAGTCTGGCAGGCGTTCGATGCCGCGTCCGCTGCGACCATGACGCCGGCGATTTCCTCCGTGCCCTACCGCTGGATTCTTGTGGGACGCAGCGGTGAGCACACAATCGACCTTCCGGCGACACTGATGCCCGCCCCCAGCGCGGGGCAGGAAGTGATTGAACTGACGCGGTTGTTTTGCCGCATGTTGGAACTGACGGCTTCCGAAACGACGGAGCGCGCGGAAGCGGCCTCCACGCTGGCGGTCGAGGAGCGCCTGAAGCAGGCGATTGCCGCCACGGAGGCGCAATTGGCCGCCACAAAGACGCGCCCCCGCTCGCCAAGTTCTGATTCGGTTCGCAGGAATGTCCCCAGCATCACCGACAGTTTGTCGCGGTTCTTCAAGCGATGAGCACAACGCAGGTCGTCAATCCGCGACTCAGTTCCATCGTTGTCGGGAAGTTTGGCGAGAATCAAATGGTGAAGGGATGGCATGAGCGCGAGGTGGATGGGCGCAGCGGCATCCCCTACCGCGCGAGCGGTGGAGAGAGCGTGTTCTACCTGAAGCACCCGCCGCTGGCGACGAAGCTTTATTTGCTTTTGTCCGCCCCGGTGGGCCTGCGTTCCACGCCTCTGGACGGGCGCATTGTGATCGACAAGTTGAAGTACCAACTGCCGCTCGCGGTGGATGGTTGGGTGTTGCGCACGTTCCCGATTGAATGCGCGAAGCAGGCGATTCGCATCAAGTTGATGATTTCCGATCCTGTGGTGCCGGACACCGTGCTTCACAACGGTGATGCGCGGGCACTGGGCTGGTTCCTGAGCGCGGTCTGGCAGGAATGACGCCTTTCTCTCTGAGGTGACAATAAAAGCGGGGGCCATTCCCAAAGGATGGCCCCCGCTTCTTTGCAGGTTCCTTCACGCCTTGGCGCGGAGGATTATTCCTTGTCGTCGGGCGCTTCCTCGCCGGCTTCTGACTCCGGCTCGGCGGGGGCGCTCGCATCAGCGTTCTCATCCTCCTCGGCAACGCGCGACACGGCGACGATCTTGTCACCTTCGGCGAGGTCGAGCAGGCGAACGCCCTGCGTATTGCGGCCAATGACGCGCACACCGCTCACCTTGAAGCGGATCGCTTGACCCTGCGTCGTCATGAGGATGAGTTCATCGCTGTCGAGCACTTCGTTGATCGAAACGATCTCGCCGGTTTTGTCGGTCAGCTTCATGTTGATCACGCCCTTGCCGCCGCGCGACGTGAGGCGATAATCCTCCACGACGGAACGCTTGCCCATTCCCTTTTCCGCCGTCGTGAAGATGGAGGAGTTCGGGCGCAGCGGTTCCATGCCGATCACATAGTCGCCGTCCCCAAGGGTGATGCCGCGCACGCCCTGCGTGAAACGTCCCGCCGCGCGCACGTCGCCCACGCGGAAGCGTGTCGCCATGCCCTGGCGCGTCGCGATCAGTAGCTCGTTCGTTTCGTCGGCGAGCTTCACGGTGACGAGTTCGTCATCGTCCGCGATGTTGAAGGCCTTGATCCCCTTCTTCATGGGGTTGCTGTAAAGCGACAGCGCGTTCTTCTGTACCTGACCCTTCTTCGTGCAGAACACGAGGAACTGGTTGTCGGTGAATTGTGAAACGGCGACGACGGCCTCGATTTTCTCGTTCTTCTCCAGCGCCTCCAGCATGTTGACGATGGGGCGCCCCTTGCTTGCGCGGCCCGCCTGGGGAAGTTCCCACACCTTCAGCCAGTATGCCTTCCCCTTGTTGGTGAAGAACATGATGTAGTCGTGCGTGGTGCCGGTGAAGAGGTGCTCCACCCAATCCTCGTCCTTTGTTTCGGCGCCGATGGTTCCCTTTCCGCCGCGTTTTTGTTTGCGGTAAAGGTTCGTGTCCGTGCGCTTGATGTAGCCCATGTGGCTGATGGTGACGACCATGCGTTCTTCCGCGATCAGGTCCTCGACGGTCATTTCTCCGGGGTCGTCGATGATTTCGCTGCGGCGCGCGTTGCCGAATTTTTTCTTCACCTCCAGCAGGTCCCTGCGGATGACCTGATACTGCTTTTCGACGGATGCGAGGATGGACTTCAACTCCGCGATGGTCTTGCGCAGTTCGTTCGCCTCGTCCTCCAGCTTGTGCACTTCCAGCGCGGTCAGCGTGCGCAGGCGCATTTCCAGAATCGCGTCCGTCTGGCGGCGGGACAGGAGGAACTTCGCCATCAGGGATTCGCGCGCGGTTTCAACATCCTTCGATTCGCGGATGACGCGCACGACTTCGTCGATGTTTGCCAGCGCAATCAGCAGGCCTTCGACGATGTGGAGGCGTTCCTCGGCGCGGTTGAGGTCAAAGCGTGTGCCACGCAGGAGGACTTCGCGACGGTGCTGCAGGTAAAGGTGCAGGATGCGCAGCAGGCCAAGGTAGCGCGGCTGGTTGTTGACGATGGCGAGGAGGATGACGCCGAAGTTCTGCTGCATCGTCGTGTGCTTGTACAGGTTGTTGATGATCACCTGTGATTCTTCGCCGCGACGAAGCTCGATCACGATGCGCATGCCATCGCGGTCGGATTCGTCGTTCACGTCGGTGATGCCCTGAATCTTCTTTTCCTTCACCAGCTCCGCAATGTCGCGGATGAGCTGGGCCTTGTTCACCTGATAGGGCAGTTCGGTGACGATCACTGCTTCCTTGCCGTTCTTGAGCTGCTCCGTCATGCAGCGTGCGCGCATGACCACGCGGCCGCGGCCCGTCGTGTAGGCGGACTTGATCCCCTCGCGGCCAACGATGTAGCCGCCGGTGGGGAAGTCCGGGCCGGGAAGCTTCTTCATCACGTCTTCAAGGGAGGCTTTCGGCTTGTCGATCAGCAGCACCAACGCGTCGATGCACTCGCCCAGGTTGTGCGGTGGGATCTTCGTCGCCATGCCGACGGCGATGCCTTCCGATCCGTTGACGAGCAGGTTCGGAAATGCGGAGGGAAGCACCGCCGGTTCGCGTTCCTTGCCGTCATAGTTCGGGACGAAATCGACGGTCTCCTTGTCGAGGTCCTGCATCATCGCTTCGCCGACCTGATACAGACGGGCTTCGGTGTAGCGCATGGCCGCCGGCGGATCGTCGTCCACGGAGCCGAAGTTGCCCTGACCTTCGATCAGCGGCGCGCGCATGGACCAATGCTGGGCGAGGCGCACCAGCGTGTCGTAGATCGCGGAATCACCGTGGGGGTGATACTTGCCCATCACTTCGCCGACGATCTTTGCAGACTTGTTTGGCGGACGGTTTGAGCGATAGCCACCATTGTACATCGCGTAGAGAATGCGGCGGTGGACGGGTTTCAGGCCGTCACGGACGTCCGGCAGCGCACGGCTGACGATGACTGACATGGAGTAGTCGAGGAAGGAGGTGCGCATCTCCTCTTCGATGGCAATGGGGCGTATGTTTTCTCTGATCTCGGCCATTTTGGGGAGGGAAGACTCCGGCGGTTTTTAGGTGAAATGGAGCGCTTGCGCGCACGCGGGTTTTAATGTCATTTTGACGCCGAAATTATCAATGCACGGACCCCTTCAGTGCAAGGACGGACGAGCAAAAATGAACCTCTTTTTTAGGGTCCTTTTATTCACGGTTTTGGTGCCCGGATCGGTGATGGGATGGCTCCCATTTTTTGTGATTCCCCTGGGCGGAAGCTATGCGCCGGGGGGCATTCCGGGGCAGATGGGATGGGGTCTCGTTGCCATCGGCGCGATGATCTATCTTTGGTGTGCGTGGTCATTTGCCCATCAGGGGCGGGGGACGCCGGGGCCTTACGATCCGCCGCGGAAATTGGTAATTCGCGGCCTGTACCGCTATTCGCGAAATCCCATGTATGTCGGCGTGATGGCGGTGCTGCTGGGGGAGGCGCTCCTCTTCCCCAGCGCGGCGCGCCTTGCCTACGCGATCATTGTGTTCCTGTGCTTCAACCTCTTCATCATCGCCTTCGAGGAACCGACGCTGAAGCGGCAGTTCGGGAAGTCGTACGCAAAGTACCGGCAGCGCGTTGGCCGGTGGCTCTGAGGAGGGAATGCGCCTTGCCATCGCTGATGCGGGAGGGCAGTGGTGTCGTGCGTGAAACCTCGCGGCGAAAGGTGACATCGTGACCAATTCCGCGACAATGCTTCGGGGGCGGTCATCGCGCGATGCGCGAAGCGGAAGGCATCCGATTGCGGATTGGCTCAGCGGCAAATGCTTCGCGCTCGTGCATGAGAGCAATCTGGTCTACAACACCTGCTGGGAGGACCCGCGCCTTGACCGCGAGGCGCTGCGGATTGGCCCCGATGATACGATGATGGTCATCACATCCGCGGGATGCAACGTGCTGGACTATGCGTTGTGCGGCGCGCGCGGCATTCATGCAGTGGACGTCAACCCGCGGCAAAATGCGCTTCTGGAATTGAAGATCGCCGCCGCAAGAAATCTGGATCACGGGGAATTTTTCTCGCTGTTCGGCCGTGGCCGCCTGAAGCATTTCGCGGCGTTGGTGCGCGGTCCGTTGGCGAAGGATTTGTCCCCCTATGCGCGGAGTTACTGGCGTCGGCATGCCGCCTTCTTTCAGGGAAGGCAGTCATTTTACTATCGCGGCTCTTCGGGAGCGATTGCGCGCTTCTGCAACTATCACGTGGATCGCATTGCGAAAATTCGCGATGCCATCAACGAGCTGTTCGCGGCCCAGTCGGTGGAGGAACAACGCCGCATTTACGACCGCTCAATTCGCAGGGCCTTCTGGACCGGCTTCATGAAGAAGGTGCTGGGGAGCGATACGGCACTGGCGATGGTTGGTGTGCCGCGCCAGCAGCGTGAGCAGGTGGAGCATCATTTTGGCGGCGGCATTTCCGAATACATCGAACAGGCGGTGGAGGCGGTCTTCGCGCGCCTTCCCATTCGCGACAATTATTTCTGGCGGGTCTATCTCCATGGTGAGTACACGCCCGAATGCTGCCCGGAGTACCTGAAGAGGGAAAATTTCGCGAGGCTGAAGGACGTGGTGGATCGCATCAGGATTCACACGTCATCCGTTGAGCAGTTTCTTCGCCGCACGAACGCAAGAATTTCGCGCTACGTGCTGCTGGATCACATGGACTGGCTCAGCACCTATCGCCGCGCGCAGTTGGAGAGCGAATGGCAGGCGATCGTTGATCGCGCCGC
Source organism: Candidatus Sumerlaeota bacterium (assembly GCA_020850785.1). Classification (GTDB taxonomy): domain Bacteria; phylum Sumerlaeota; class Sumerlaeia; order SLMS01; family SLMS01; genus JADZDZ01. The sequence continues at coordinate 8,259 of JADZDZ010000197.1, forward strand.
GCCGAACTGCCGCCTGATCTTTCGCAGCGGCGGCATGAAGGTTCACTACGTGGATCCGATTCGGGTTCGCGTGGGGGGAAAGGTGCGAAGCGTCGGCAGCCTTCTTGCCTACCACACGGCGTTGGCGGAACGGTTGCACGCGCTTGATCGCGTGCACACCTATGGAAGTTTTCACGTCGCCGACTTGAATGCAGACCCTGCGAACGAATCCTCCAAAGATTAACCGCATGTCATTCGTTCGCGACCTTCGGGTGATATACAACCTTGCGTTTGCGCCGAAGTCCGGCGCCTCCCACCGCGAGCGGATGGAGGGCTTTTACGGCGCGCAGGCGGAGGACTATGATGATTTTCGACGGCGATTGTTGAAGGGAAGACGCGAGTTGATGCGGTCGATTCCCTTCCCCCGCAATGGCACGTGGATCGACATGGGGGGCGGCACCGGATCGAATCTGGAGTATCTGGGGCGTCGCATCGGCGAGCTGAAGTCCGTGACGGTGGTGGACCTGTCGCCTTCGCTGCTGCGCATCGCACGCGAGCGATTCCGAAGCCGCCGCTGGAACAATGTGCACGCGGTGGAGGCGGACGCGACGAGCCACGTCCCTTCCGAACCAGCGGACGTGGTGACGTTTTCCTACTCGCTCACGATGATTCCCGATTGGTTTGCGGCAATCGATCACGCCCACAAAATTCTGAAGCCGGGTGGAATCATTGCCGTCGTGGATTTTTATGTGGGGAGAAAATTCCCCGCGCCGCACGCCCGGCGCCACGGGTTCGCAACGCGCTTTTTCTGGCCCGCATGGTTCTCGATCGACAACGTCTTTCCCAGCCCCGACCACGTTCCCTACCTGCAGCGCCGTTTTGGGCAGATTTCCTTCAGCGAACACCGGGGAAAAATCCCTTATCTTGCTGGCCTAAGGGCTCCATATTACCGTTTCGTGGGGAAAAAGGCCGATTAGGGGTTGCAATTTGCCCATTTCCCGCCTTTTCTGCGCGTATTGAGCTTGCGGCAGAAGCGTTGATATTGGACACATTAGCTAACATCGAAACGTTTCATTTCGGGGCTTTCCCATGGTAAAGGCTGATATTGTTAAGCGGCTGGCGACGGCGCTTTCCATGAAGGATAAGGACGCGCTTTTCGTCATCGATTCCATCGTTGACAGCATGAAGGATTTGATCGTGCGCGAGCGCCGTTTGGAGATCCGCGATTTCGGCGTTTTTCAAGTGAAGGAACGGAAGCCGCGCATCGGCAGAAATCCGAAGAACAAGAAATCCTATCCGATTCCACCGCACAAGGTTGTGACGTTCAAGTCCGGCAAGGATTTGAAGGACCTGCCGCTGGTTTCCGCAGGCGGCGACGACGACGATGAGGATGATGAATAATCAGGGCCGCGAAAGCGCGCGCTGAAGGTTGCCCATCTCCCGCAGGTTTTTCGCACCGATCAGGATCAGGCCGTCATTCAACTGGTAGGCGCGCGAAGCGGCCGCCTCCCAGTCGTCCTCCGAATCAACCACGATCGCGCCCCAGCGTTTCGTTCCGGACGGAAGATATTTCCGTGCTGCGGCGCTGGCTCCCTCCACCGATGACCACCAGGCGTTGCCGGTGCGTTGCGCATCCTCCGCAGTAAGCGCCGTGCTCCAGAATCCCAGCGCAACGACATCAGCCAGATGGCCTGCGGCGGTGGCGGAATAATTCGGCGCGAGCCAGGGAAAATCGCTGATGGCGGGCGATTGCGCTGCGGCCCAGTTGAGCCCTTCGCGCTGGTGCGCGGGATACGGCGCATCAACCAGCACCACCAGTTGCGGCGCAGCCCCCGGTCGCGCGGAGGTCGCCGCCTCCCGCAGCGAGAACAGAAAATCGCGCATCGTCGTTGCACGCCACAGCATCCAGGTGCTCCAGAGCGGGCCGCGTCCTGCGGGGCCGATGGGGGC
>JADZDZ010000198.1 GCA_020850785.1 Candidatus Sumerlaeota bacterium
AAGCCCTGATAATACTGATTCACCGCACGATATTTTTCCTTCCGCGTCCAATCGATGGCGTTGATGCGGTCGCCGGAATTGTAGCTGTTCTTGTCCCCCTGCTTGTAGCGGCAGAAGTCCGTGCCGCCGTGCAGCAGCATCGCGCCCTGGGACGTGGACAAAATCGCGCCGGCAAGCATGACCATCTTCATTCGGTCGGATTCCGACGCCCCCTTCGCTGAGACTTCCAGTTTGTCCCATAGGTCCAGATTGTCGTGAACGCTGACATAATTCACGACTTCCTGGGGCGAGGAAGCCCAGTCGTTGATGGACCCTTCGATGCCCTTGATCACGGCGTCGCGACGGCTGCCATTCTGGACGTATCCGCCATCGTTGCCTTCCGTGGAGCCCTTGAGCGCGTCGCGGAAATGATCGTTGAAGGCGGCAAGGCCGGAGCCCCGCACCTGATCCTTGTACAGGATGCGGCCAAGGCCGGTTCCCTCCGGGCCGACGGCGGCCCAGGGTTCTCCGTATAGAAGTATAGACGGATTGACCTTCGTCAACTCGGCGCGGACCTGCATCATCGTTTCCTTGTCGATGAGGCCCATCAGGTCGAAACGGAAGCCATCAATCCCGTATTCCTCTGCCCAGAACCGGCACGAATCGACGATGAATTTTCGTCCCATGGGGGACTCGCTCTTGAACTCGTTGCCGGTGCCGGAACCGTTCCAGAACGAACCGTCATCGCGCATGCGGTGAAAGTATCCGGGCGCGAGTTGCTCAAAGGTATTCTGTGTGCCGGTGTGATTGTACACGACATCCATGATGACGCCAATGTTGGCATCCTTCAGCGCCTTCACCATTTCCTTGAATTCCCTGATGCGGGCGGTGGTGCGGATGTCCGACGCAAAATAGCCATCGGGGGAATTGAAGAAGGCGGTCATGTAGCCCCAACTGTAAACGGGGTCGGCTTCGTTGTTGTCGAAATCCTCCAGCGGCTGAAGCTGCACGTGCGTTACGCCGAGTTCCTTCAGGTGATCAATGGCCGTCTTGATGTCCTGCTTTCCCGGAAGCGTCGTGCCGGACTCCACGAATCCATCATACTTTCCGCGCAACGCCGGATCGACGCCCGATGATTCGCTGATGGTGAAGTCGCGGATGTGCAGCTGATAGACAATCGCTGATGCCAGCGATTTCGTGAAGGGACGCTTGATGGGGCGGAACCCCGGCGGGTCCTGGGCGCGCAGGTCCGTGATGCGCGCATTGCCGTCGCTGCCGGTGGTGTTCGTTGCGTAGGGATCGTTGATCACCTGATCACCGTGCGTCGGTGTGTGAACCTTCAGGCGGTAGAATTTCCCTTCCAGATCGCCCTCTTTCTGAACTTCCCAGACTCCCTTGCCGAGCGGCTTCATGGGAAGAAACGCCGTGGAGACGGACGTGGCAGCCTCATCGAACAGTATGACCGAAATGGAATCAGCGAGCGGGGAGAAGGTGCGAAACGTGGTTTCGGCTTTTGTATAGACAGCGCCAAGTGGCAGGTCCGTGCCGTAGAGTGCACCATTGAACATGATGCCGCGCGGCGTCACGACGACCGGCTGGAAGCGCGCGGAGGAGAGTGTCAATTTCCCCTTCGCCGGATCGATGGGCTCCGCCGTCGTCATCGTGATGCTGCCGATTTTTCCCGTGGGCGACGCGGCCTGCGTGATGGGGATTTCAGACCCATCGTCTTTTTTCAGCATGAACTTGGCTGCGGGAATTTCGGAGGCGTCGATGCTGGTGGAAAGATTGATGCGAATCATCCTCGCATCGTCGAGGTAGGCTCCCGTGACGCGGGCGGAAACATCCGGCTTCTTCGTGTAGATTTTCGGATCATTTGCGACGATCCAAATCTCATTTCCCAGTGCGGGAGTCCAGAAGCGGTCCGCGCCGTCCTTCTGATTCCAATCATGGTTCAAGCGGGGAATGAAACCAATGCGTTCAGCGGCGCTGTCGTCGTTGCCATATTGGCTGCGATCAAGAATGAACTGCACACCGAAGTCGCTCTTTTTTGTGACGATGATTTCCTGCGTCGCGGGGTTCTTTTGCTCACGCCCGTCCCACGTCCAGAGGCCGGGGTTGTTGTAGTTTTCGTCGTCGCGATGATAGTTGATGATAACTTCCGTGGCTGCGGATTGTTGCTGCGCGGGAAGCAGTTGTGCCGACAGGGCCACAACGGCGGCCGCCAGTATTCCTGAAATGCGGGGAGGTATCATCATCGTGTGCGACGCTCCAAATGAATTCACTGTTTCCAGAATGAATCACAGTGGAGTTGAGCACAACCGGAGAACACTAGTGGCGCCGATCGCGCTCATCCCGACGGCGTGATTCCTTCCAATCAATGCGCCGCTTGCCGCGCGCCTCCTTCAGGATGCGCTTCTTTTCCGGGTCTTCCTCCTCGCCGGGTTTCAGCCAAAGGTGCGGCGGCGGTGCAAACTTTGCCTCGTCCTGATCATCCTCAATGCGGGACTTCGTCCTTGGCTTGTCGCTCTGGGTGCGGTTTTCCGCCTCCCTGTCCAAGGCCCTGCGCAGCGGCTGACGAAGTGCCTCCTCCTTCGCATTCCAGGCTGCCTCTGCAGCCGCGACGTCACCCGCCGACGAATCAACGTCTAGACATCTATACATGAGCGGAAGCGCCAACGTGCCGGCGAACCATTCATCGGGGAGGAACTCGCGTTCATAGCGGCAGAGAAGAAGCCCCGCCAGCAGCGATGCGAGCGCGCTGGTTTCTCCCCCGCCGTTGAGAATGATCTCCATCGTGTTGCATGGCGACTTTCCCGCCAGAGCGTGATAGAGCAGCCATGGAATCGCCGTCCCAATGAAACCGTTCTGGACGCGCGTCACCTCCTGCACGGGTTGCAAGGAGGCCGCCCCCGAAATGATTGTCTTCTCCGCGAGGGCGTCGTTCTCCTCGCGCAGCAGCGATGCGAGCGACCCAAGGGCGGCGCTGAGCCGGGGAGGCTTCTCCTCCCAGCCAAGGTCCTCCCACTCGCGGCGATGTTGTTCGACAAACGTCGTCTCGAACTGCACGAGCGCCGCGATGAGCTCCTGCACGATGCCGCAGGCGTCGATCCTTTTGCCCCCGCCAACCAGCAAGGCGCCGACCTTTGCGACTGCGAACGCGGCGCTTACCGGCAGAAGCCGCGCATGAGTGAGGCGCGCTAGCCGCGCGGCGACCTCCGGCGCGTTGTCGATTCCAAGCGCAACGGGAACCAACGCCATGGCGGCGGCGCTGAGGCCTTCGCTTCGCTGCGTCCGGGCGAAGAAGTCGTGCTCCTCCCAGGGGTAGTCGCTTCGCCACCGGATAATCGCATCGCGAAGAGGTCCGCCGGGAGCGCGCAGAACTCCCGGCTCCGCGTCGTCGGCGCCGGCAAATTCCTGCAATCGCGCGCCGACCCGCGCGACGGGCGAACGTTCCGTTTCATCCGCCTCGCGAAGCGCAAGCGCCGCAAAGACCATCTGCCCGTTCACGCCATGAAGACCGGGAAGCATGGTCCGTTCAGGGCGGTCGGGAAAAATCGCGGGGTTCGAGAGAAATCCCGTCAGGGGCCCACCGAGGGCCTGCTGCAAGTGGCCGCGCCGGAGCCCATTCGCGGGCCGACCCAGAGCGCTGCCAACCAGCAGCCCCTCGATGATCGCGCGCCCGCGCCCCGAATCCATGTTTGTTGTCGTCCTGCTTGTCACCGCCTGCCAGTTCCCTGTTTCTTGGGAGGTCCATCCCATGCGACTGCGAATTGATCAATGACCCTTGAAATCGAACGCAAGTTCCTCGTTACGAAAATCAGGAAGATGACGCTGCCGAAGGGGGAGGCGATTGAGCAAGGCTATCTGTCCGACGGGGAGCCAACGGTGCGCGTTCGCACGCGTGGGAAAAGTGGTTTCATCACGATCAAGTGCGCCGGAAAAAAAACCGCGAAGTTGGGGAAGGCGATCGTGCGTGAGGAGTTTGAATATGAAATTCCGACGGCGGAGGCGAAGGCGCTGCTGAAGGTCGCCAAGTGGAAGCTGAAGAAGACGCGCCACTACCTTGCCAATGGAGTGGAGTTGGACGTGTTCAAGGGGAGCCATCGCGGCCTGATCATGGCTGAATATGAAAGCGAGGACGGCAGCGCGCCGAAGCCCATCAAGGGAATCGAATGGCGCGAGGTGACGGAGGACCGCCGCTATTCAAACTCGTGGATTGCGCGCCACGGGGTTCCGCCGCGGGGAAAACGCAAAAAAAGAAAATAGCAGTTCGATTGGTAGTTGACGGGGTGATTGCCGGCGCGGGGAATGGACAGACTTTTCATTTCCCAAAGCGCAGGATTCCGACGCCTTGAAAGCATTTCGCCTGAGCATCCACATTCTGATGCTGCTCGTTGTGTTCGCTGGCGCACCGACATTGATTGTTTCCACGGCAATGATGCGCAGCGAGCAGGACAGGGCGCAGGTGCGTTACCAGCGAACCGTTCGCGACTACCACGCGGCGTCGCAACGCTATGACCTGATGGAGGGGAAGCTTCGCTCCCTGACGCGCAATGTTGGCGCCGTGGAGGAAGAGGTTCGCGAACAACTTCGCATGGTGCTGCCTGATGAATCATTGGTGGTGATCCGCCATGAAGGCGTTCGCGACACGCCGCCGGACATCGTGCCACCCCACCAAAAGCCGGTGAAGGTCAAGAAGCGGCACTGAAACAATTGTCGATGAAAAAGAAAAGCGCCGGTCTTCCAACCGGCGCTTTCGTTTTTGGTGACTGGAACTCGTGGAAGCGCGGAATTACTTCGCCTGCTCACCCGCGCCCTTCGGTGTGACCTCCACGTCCGAGGAGCCGCCTGCGGAACCGGTGTCGCTTCCGCCAAGGCCAAGCTTCAAGTGCTTCATTGTGGAGTGCTCGGCGTTGAGGCTCGTGCGCGTGGAGATTTCGCGCATCATGGCGATCATTTCGCACACCAGCTTCTCGTCCTCCGTCTTTTCCGACTTCGGATCGCTGTAGTGCTTCAGCAGGTTGTCGACGTCCTTCAACGTTGCGCCGTAGGAGTCAATCTGCGCGACGACATGCTCATCCTTGATGGCGTCCTCAAGCATCTTGAACATGTCTTCCTCGAAGGCTTCCTTGCCTTCGGCGGTCTGAAGGCTCTTCACAACGTCCGCCAGTTCCTTCCCCTGGTCGCGAAGCGTGTATTCGAAGCCTTCAATGATGGCCTGTTCGGATTGCGCGACGGCCTCATCCAACTTCGCCTTCACTTCTGCTTCCAGATGCTGGCGGCCCTGGGGGATGCGTTCCTGAACCACGTGCGTGATGACGCCGTCGATGATCACGGGCACCTGCGTGCGCGCATGAGCGTCAATCTGGTCGCTCAGCTTGTCGATGTCCTTCAGCACCATGCCGGATGCGACCTTCGCCAGTTCGTTCGGGTCGGAGAATGGCACCAGCATTTTCTTCATGTACTGGAAGTAGGCAGTGACGATGACAATGAGGACAATGCCCACAATGATGTTGGTGTTGCGAATGCGATGGGCCGATTCAAGCTGCGCTTGAAGCTTGTTTTCCAGCACGTTGAGTTCTGTTTGCGCGTCAGCCATGTTCAGTTCCCCTTTCCTGCATCATCGGCGCCGACGGCGGCGGGAGCCGATTCTTTTTCAGTTTTGGAATTGTCGGAGCCAAGGTCCGCAAGGAACTCGCGCGTCTGCGGCGAAAGGCCCGCCTTCAAGGTGTTCGTGGAGTAGGTTGCCAGCAGGTCCATGAAGGCATCACGAAGCTCATCGTCGCTCTTGTCCTTCACGTGGGTGGGGATGGGGAAGTTCGTGATCTGCTCCTGAATGCTGGAGATGGAATTCACGTGCTCCTCCAGATACTCGCTGATCAGGCGTTCAATCGCCGCATTCACCGCCTGATGAGCGTTCGTGATCGCGACTTCCGCCTTGTCGTGGTCGGCCAGTTCGGGGACGCGTTCCTCAATGCGCTTGTAAATCTGCGCGTCCAGATTCTGGATGTGGTCCTTCCACATGGTTCCGCCCATCTTCTTCACGGTCTCCATGAAGGTTTTTGTTTCCGCATCGAAAGCATCCACGAATTCGGGGCCGCGCTCGCGCACCTTCGTGTAGATCATTTCCCGCACCACGGGACCGGTCTTGCTCTGGCTTTCCTCCAACTCTCTCATCAACTCCGGTTTGACGGCCTTGTCAAACTCCGCGATCATCGCGCGTTTTATGTCTTCGGGGCGTTCCTTCAGCGCCCAGAATGGGCTGGCGAGCGAAACGACGCCGAAAATCGCCGCAACGACGAGCAACAGCGTCATGACATGCCCCGCCGCCTTGGCGCTCGCTGTTGCGGACTTTACTTCATCCAGCTTTTTGCTCAGATCAGCGATCCGTCTCGCAATGGGATCGCCGTCCCCGGATGGGGGGACATTGCCTTCGGTCGCCATAAATGGCACCTCCGTGGAAGGGGTAAATATGATGTTTGTGCGGGGCCAGCATGTGACTCTTTTGCAACATGCACAAGCCCATTTGCCCATTTTGCAGGATGCAACCTGCAAATCGCAATAGACGATCATCGCGCCGCCAGTCCACCATCCGCCTCACTGACTGCGGATTATTTTCATGTCCCGATTCACTGCACGGATTCTTTCGTCCTCTGACGAAGCCCCCTGGGCGGTGTTGTGGCAGCGCGTGGGTGGCTCGCTGGGGCTGCATTGGCGCTGGTGCGCGTGCGCTGCCGCTGGTGTGGGCGAGCCATTGCGCGTGGGGATTTTTTCCAGCGATGGGCAGTTGGTCGCGGGCATCCCCTTCGTGCAGCGCCGCCGTCGTATGCGCACGGAATGGCATCATCCCTCGCCCGCGAGTCACGCAGGCCTGATGGCCTCGCAGGATTTAATGAACAGCGAAACCGCGTTGCGGGAAATTTTCGAGGCGTTGTCGGCATTGACTCAAAGAGCCACCACACGCGCGGAGTTGGTGCTTCCCACACCGGTTGCCGATGTGCGCGGGCTGCTGTGGCAGGGTTGGTCCGCGCAGCCGCACTACAACTACGTCAGCATGATCGAGGAGCCGGGCGCCCTCGCCAGGCAGAGCGAAAACGCAGCCCGTCGTCAGGGGGCAAAGGCGGAGGCTGCCGGGTTCGTCCTTGAAACAGGCAACCACCTGCGCGCGGAAATCTTTGCGCTCTGGGAGAAAACCCAGATTCGCCAGAACATTCCCGCGTATATACACACCAGTTGCTACGACATGCTGCTGGAAGAATCGGAGAGCGACGGAAGGGGGATTTCGGGCCTTGCGGCGGCTGTTCGCAATCCCACCACGAAACGCATCGAGGCCGCCGCCATCATCGGTCAGGACTCACAGCGGGCGTACTACCTGCTCGGCGCCTCCGATCCGGACGTGGAGGAGGCCCACGGGGCGCCGACCTACCTGCATTTCGCGCTCAGCGACCATCTTTTCAGAAATCGGGGCAAATTTGCCTACGACTGGGTGGGGGCGAACACCCCGCACATTGCACAGTTCAAAAAAAAGTTCCGCCCGCGGCTGGAAACGTATCTACGGTGCGCCCAGCGTCAGGGAATGGCGCGAATCATACCCTGAAAGCCGGATTTCCTCCTCAGGACGACACATTTCGTCGGCTCCAAGGCTTGACAACGCCCGGTCCGGGGAGGCTAATTGGAGCGTGCTGGCATAATCGAAGTGGGGCCGTTTTCCACGATAATGATTTTATGTCTGTGGGTTCCCTCGGATGCCCGGCGCAACGCGTCCAACTCAGGCACGCACCCATTTTTTCTCTCCGAAGGAGTATGTATGCGTAAGAAAAGCCAAGGGTCAGCGTTCACGCTGATCGAACTTCTTATCGTGGTTGCGATCATTGCGATCCTCGCAGCCATCGCCGTCCCCAATTTCCTTGAGGCTCAAACACGCGCCAAGGTTTCGCGTTGCAAAGCCGACATGCGAACCCTTGCCATAGGCATTGAGGCATATGCAGTGGATCACAACCGCTATCCCTTGATGAAAGCACCGAACAACCTCAGCCCTTCCATCAACGGGAATAGCGTTTTCTACGGCAACGTCGGGCCAGGTGGCGCAGTGAGCTCCCGCTTCGTCCGGCTCACCACCCCCATCTCGTATCTCACTTCCGTTTTCCTTGATCCATTTATCCCGCCACAGACGAAGCGCGCATTGGACGGCAACAACCCACAAAACCCACCTCCTCCCGCGACCGAGTATGATACCTACGACTATGTAGACGCCAAATCACTTTCGCCCGGCGGCGGTATTACATCGCCATCCAGTTCAAATCCCCGCGGTGCTGCGGCATGCTCAGGCGCCGCATGGCAGGTCGCAGGATGTGGACCCGACCGAATCAATGCTTTTGGTGGCGGCGTAGTCGCAGCCCAGAGTCTCGGCGCCTATTCCACAGCCTGCAATCAGCGTGGTGTTGATTATGATCCTACCAATGGAACAATCTCTGTTGGTGATATTGTCAGGATCGGCGGCACCGGCCAATTGTTCACCCAAAAGCCTGCAATTGATCGTATTCAAAACAGGTATAATTTTTAATTCAGTTCTATTACACCCAGCCACTGCTTTCAAACAAGCAGTGGCTGGGTGTCAACAATCTGAGCGCAGCCACAAGATGCGGCTTTTTTGTGTCACGTCGGCATATCGCCTTGACTTCACCATTGATTGATCCATGTTGAAAGTTGCTAGCCAGCCTTTACGGGTGCACATTCAAGGATCGCTTAATTGTGCATACTCCATTCCAAACAGGAGAAAATTCAAATGGCCCAGCAAGAGAGAGAGAGCGTTCACGCTGATCGAACTCCTTATCGTGGTTGCGATCATTGCCATTCTCGCAGCCATCGCCGTCCCCAATTTTCTGGAGGCGCAGGCCCGGTCTAAAGTGTCGCGTTGCAAGGCGGACATGAGAACGCTGGCAACCGCCTTCGAATCGTACTACGTGGACAACAACTCCTATCCGCCGGATTTTTCAGCGGTATTGAGAGGCAAGACGCAGTACAACCAGCTCAACACCCGCCTCGCGCATTTGACGACCCCGATTTCTTACATCACGAGCATCATACCGGATCCCTTGAACAACATCGTCGCCACGAACGGCTCCACTCGTCCGGTGTCTGGAAGCCCCACGTCTTCCGGCCCCTTCAGGCAGGGCGGCACCAGTTCGACGGCTCCGTTGCTTCAACCCATCAGCTTTGACTATGCCATGTTTGATCGCAAGGTCGCTCCCTATGACAACCCCGCAATCTGGGCAGAAGTCACGGCGAATCCTGATACTGTTCAATGGTCCATCAATTCCGCAGGACCGAATGGGAAAATTTTTGACTATATGGGTTTCTCGAACCTGACCGTATATGACCCAACAAACGGGACGTTGAGTTACGGACAGATCATCCGCACGAACAACTCTGCGGAGGACAGGCCCAAGAATCTGTAACCCATCACACGCAGCGTCCGGCTTGCGCCCCAGCGCAGGCCGGATTTCTTTTTACAGTATGTTCACCGGCCTCATTGAAGAAATTGGAATCATCAAATCGCAGCAAGCACTCGATGATGGGCTGCGTATTCACGTTTCATCGCGGTTGGTGCTGGGCGATGCAAAGCGCGGAGACTCCATCGCCGTGGATGGTTGCTGCCTGACGGTGGAGGATATCAACAATGGCGCGCTGCGATTCTACGCGTCGGGCGAAACGTTGCGAAAGACGTCGCTGGGGCAACGACGCACGGGGCAGGGCGTGAACCTGGAACGCTGCATCACGATGGCAACGCGGCTGGGTGGGCACATGGTGAGCGGCCACGTTGACGCGCGCGGGGAGTTTCTTTCCGCGACGCCGCAGGGGGATTCGTGGGAGGTCCGCATCGGCGCTCCCCCGGCGATCCTGCATCAGTCGATCGCCAAGGGCTCCATCGCCGTGGACGGCATCAGCCTGACGGTCGTCGATCTGACAGAGCGCGATTTCAGCCTGTGGATCATTCCCGAAACCTGGCAGCGCACGACGCTGTCGCAGCGAAGGCCAGGCGATGCGGTGAATCTGGAAAGCGACTTGGTCGGGAAGTATGTTTTCAGGTTCATGGAAACACAGGGGAAGTTGTTCAGGGCGTAAGCGCCACCGTTCGCGCCACACATACAAGCAACACACCGCAGGATTAGAGCACTTTCCGAAATTTCGTAGCCACCCAGAGATTGCGAGGGCGGGGCGCCCTCGCCACAAAAAAAGCGTGCCCAAATCTCACCATGGCCACGTCATTCTGAGAAATGCCATAAAGCGTGTGCTGTTCAGCCTATCAGGGCTGCCACGCGCTGTGCGGCGACCTGCGCGCCGTTGATCGGCTGATCCTTCCAAACATAAGGGCGTGCGACCAGTTCGCGCGCGAGCGCAATGAGCCTGCCTTCGCGAATGTCCTGAATCGTGATGGGGGCGTGTGAAAGCCATTCATCCATCCACTGCATCAGCAGCGGCGTTTCGGCGAAGTTCTTCCGCGGCAGATGCAGCATCGGTTTCCGCGCGGCGTAGCATTCACTGATGATTCCATAGCCGGGCTTCGTGAGCACGACATCGCAGGCCTCCAGCACATCGACGAAGCGCGCGTTCCAGCGATCCTCCACGACGTGGATTCCCTCGCTGGAATCGACCTCGCCAAAGCTGATAATCACGACATCGCGCTGCTGGTGGGACATGCTGGCGAGGTGCGCCTTCATTCCGCGCATGGCAAGCAGGATGCAGAACTTGTCATCGCCGATTCCCAGTTCACGGCGGACCTGCGCGCGGGTGAGCGTTGACTTGCGCGCGATGAGCGGAATGCGTTCGCGCCGTGGAAACGCCTCCAGTTCGTGGCCGATGGGAAGTTGCAACGCGAGTGTCGTCTTCGCCTGCCATTCCGCCATTTGCTTCAGCAGAAACCAATTCGGCTTCCAGGCGCGATAGATGAAATCCCACGTGAAGTTCGCGATGCCGACGGAGGGGACGCCGGCGCGGAAGGCAATTTCCGGCGCGAGAGGGGGCACGTCAAAGAGCACCGCGCGGACGCGATGATCGAGGAGGAATTGCGCTTCCTGCTTTGCGAGGCCATGCGCGCCATCGTAAAACGCGTCCGCCTTCCTCACTGTGAGCTCCACATCGGTGTCCAGCATCATCTTTTCAAACGCGCCGACATCGAGCCGGATCATCCGATAGGTGAATGCCTCCGGCGGCAGGTTATCGGCAAAAAGTTTCGCCGGTGCCTCCGTGCAGATGATGAAATGAATGTGCGGAAGAATCCTGTGAAGCGCCTGCATCACGGCAATGGCACGGGTGGCGTGGCCGAAGCCGTGCCCCGTGACGTGGAACGCGACGTTCATTACTCCGTGGCTTCGCCGAAAAGGGCGCGCGCGTACTGGCCGGGATTGAAGTCGCGCAGGTCATTCACACCTTCGCCAACACCAATCAGCGTGACGGGAATGTCGAACTGGTCGCGGATGGTGATCAGGATGCCCCCCTTCGCGGTGCCGTCCAGCTTCGTCATCACGAGGCCCGTTACGGGAACCGCGGCGGAGAAAATCTTCACCTGCTGCACCGCGTTCTGGCCGGTGGTGGCATCAAGCACGAGAAGCGTTTCGTGGGGCGAATCGGGAATCACACGGGCGCACACGCGGCCCACCTTGCCGAGCTCATCCATCAGGCTTGTCTTCGTGTGAAGGCGTCCCGCGGTATCCACAAAAACGACGTCGATGTTTTTTGCCTTCGCGGAATTGAGCGCATCAAAGACAAGGCCGCTGGGGTCCGCACCGTGCTTGCTGCGCATGAATTCGGAGCCCGTGCGCTGCGCCCAGATTTCAAGCTGCTCCACGGCGGCGGCGCGGAATGTATCGCCCGCCACGAGCATCACGCGAAGGCCCGCGTCGGCGCAGCGTTGCGCCATCTTTCCCACGGTGGTGGTCTTCCCCACACCGTTCACACCAACAACCATGATCACGTAGGGAACGCCGGGAGTCGCACGGGGCTGGAATGTCTTCATGTTGCCGGTGAAGACGTCGGTCAGCACCTCCTGGAACAGCTTCATGATCGCGTCCGCGCCCTCGGTGCCTTCGGCGCGCGCGCGCTTGCGCAGGCGATCGACAATCTTGATCGATGTTTCCATCCCCACGTCGGCGCCGATCAGGATTTCCTCAAGCTTTTCGGCTGTTTCGTCGTCGAGGCGACCGCTCAGTCCGACGGCGGAGCGCACTGCGCTGATGAAGCCGCCGGAGGTTTTCTGCAGCCGCTCCTTGAGGCGATCATACCAGCTCTTCTGCGCTTCCTCCAGCGCACGGCGTTCGGCTTCCCGCTCCGCATCACGCTGCTCCCGCGTGATTTCAACAACGTCTGGAACGGGTTCCGGCGGTGGCGCGGGAACTGCCTCCCGTGCGCCGAACAAACTTCCAAACCAGCCGCTCTTGCGCTGCGGTTCCTCGGCGGTGGAAGGCGGCGGCGGCGGGACCTCCGAAACGGGAGGAGCCTCCGCAGGCTTTTCAATTTCCGACTGCGACGCAAAACCCTGCGCCGGGAGTGCGGGTGTCACCTCATCGCGTGGCACCGCATCCAGGGATTTGTAGGCAGGAATATCCAGCGGCGGGATTTCCGCCTGTGCTTTCTCCTCAGCGTTTTCGACCTTCTTCCAAGAAAAAAGCCTGCTGAAGAAACCCGGTTTCTTCGGTTCGGGGGACTGTGATGAACTCACGAAGCTGCGTGCGGGGGCGCGGGACGGCGATCAGGCGTCGTCGCCGTCATTCCCGATAGCCTCAACGGGGCAGCCTTCCATCGCATCGATACAGAGTTGCCTTTCGGTCTCATTCACCGGCTGCTTGAAGACGTAGGAAAATCCCTTTTCGTCCTGGCGCGTGAAATTGTCCGGTGCCGTCGCGCGGCACGCATCACAATCGATGCACTGGTCGTCGACGTAAAATTTGCCCGGAACGTTTTCGGGATACTTGTTCGCCTTATCAGCCATCAAAGGTCTCCAAGAGGATGGTGGGCCGGGGTCTGTGGCCCGATCAGCGTGGCCGCATTGTGGAGCCACTTTTGAACAACTTCACGGGACGCCGTAGAGCACTCCCAATGCAAGAGTAAAGTCTCGGATTCACTTCCGCGGAAGGCAGCGACCGGATAAAATTTAATGCCGGCCGGTTCCATGGAAATCGTCGTTGACTTGCGACAGCACAGCACCCAAAACCACTCCCCCTGCTGCGGACAGGTGGCCGAGCGGCTGAAGGCGCACGCTTGGAAAGCGTGTTTAGGCTAATCCCCTAACGAGGGTTCGAATCCCTCCCTGTCCGCCATTTTCAACTTCTTCAAACGGAGACCTTCGCGGTTCCCGCCGCAGCGGCCAAGGCGCGGTCAAGGTCCTCAAGGATGTCGTCGGGGTGTTCGATGCCGATGGACAGGCGCACGAGTTCCGGCGTGATTCCGCCGGCGCGCTGCTGTTCCTCGCTGAGCTGGCTGTGGGTTGTCGTGGCAGGATGAATCGCGAGGGACTTTGCGTCGCCAACGTTCGCCAGATGACTGAAAAGTTGCAGGGACTCGATGAACTTGCGTCCCGCCTGCGCGCCACCCTTGATGCCAAAAATCAACATGCCGCCGAATCCACCGCGCAGGTACTTCTTCGCGTTGGCGTGCGTGGGATGATCCTCGAAGCCGGGCCACTTCACCCATTCGACGTCCTTGCGCGCACGCAGCCACTTTGCAACCACGGCGGCGTTGGAGGAGTGCCGCTCCATGCGCAGTGGCAGTGTCTCGATGCCCTGCAGGAACATCCAGGAATTGTCCGGCGAAATGCAGGCGCCAAGGTTGCGAAGCGGCACGAGCCTCATGCGGAGAATAAACGCGAGCGGCGCGAGGTCCGCCGGCAGGTCGTGCGCAAAACGCAGTCCGTGATAGGAGGGATCGGGATTATTGTAGAGCGCGAATTTTTCGTCCTTCCAGTTGAAGCGGCCACTATCGACCACAACGCCACCGAGGCCGGTGCCGTGGCCTCCCATCCACTTCGTCAACGATTCCACCACAATGTCCGCACCATGTTCGAGCGGGCGGCAAAGCGCGGGGGAAGCGAAGGTGTTATCAACGACCAGCGGAAGGTTGTGCGACTTTGCAATCGCCGAAATGGCGGCAAAATCGGGCACGTTCAACGCCGGGTTGCCGCAGGTTTCCAGGAAGATCAGGCGTGTCTTCTTCGTGATCGCCTTCGCAATGTTTTGCGGATTGCCGGGATCGACGAAGTTCGTCTTAATGCCAAGCTGCGGATGAATCGCGTCGAACATCGAGAATGTCCCGCCATAAAGGTCATTGGCGGAAACAATCTCATCACCGGCTTCGCAAATATTGATCACGGAGTAGTGAATGGCCGCAGTGCCGGAGGCCAGACCGAGGCCCGCCATGCCGCCTTCGAGCGCCGCGCAGCGCTTCTCCAGCACGTCCGTCGTCGGGTTCATCAAACGCGTATAGACGTTTCCCAATTCCTTGAGCGCGAAGAGATTCGCCGCATGTTCCGTGTCACGAAACTGATACGATGACGTGCGATAAATGGGAACAGCCCGCGACATCGTGGTCGGATCAATGGTCTGCCCCGCGTGAAGGCAGAGTGTGTCGAAGCGGTGGTTTTGCTGAGAAGTCATGTGCCTGATCCATTGGGAAAAAGATTGCGGGAACACCCGTCAAAAAGAATCTGCAACTCGCGATTCCGCGCGCAAGTGTCAATTCGACGACAGCCGCGCCAGCGCCCCGCGATGAATCATTGCATCCGAGCTACAACTGAAACGACACCGCCCTCACGAAGCCTTCCAGCAGGTCCTGAAACCAACCGGGCGCGCGAAGCCGATAGGGCACTGCGTCAGCGATCAAGTTGTCGGACCATTGTCGAAATTGAACGATCTCCTCCGCACCATAAAAGGCGGTGATCAATTCGTAGTTCAGAAACAAACTGCGGCCGTCAAGGTTGGCGGACCCGCAGCAGGCGACGCTGTCATCAATGACGACAACCTTTGCGTGGTTCATGCGGGGAAGCAGCATGACGTTCGCTTGTGCGGCGGAAAGCTCGCGCAGGGAGCGTTCCCGCGCGATGTCCGCGAGCCTGTGGTTTGATTTTCGCGGGATGATCAACGTCACGGCGACTCCCCTTTTGCACGCGATGATCAGGGCCTCCAGCAGCGCGTCGTTGGGGACGAAGTAGGGAGTGACGGCAATGATGCTCTCCTGCGCCTGATGGATCGCCGTGATGAGGAAGTTGTAAATTGTGTCGTCGGGAAAGTCGGGGCCGCTGGGAATAAGTTGCGAGCAAATTTTGGAAGTGGAGGAAATGCGTTCATGATCCATGGCCTGCCGGGAATTTGTCGGCCAGTTTCGATCAAAAATTTTCTGCGCGTCTTCCGCGATCGCGCCCTCGATGACAAAGCTGATGTCGCGCCACGGTGCGCCCTTTGCGGAACTGATGAAATATTCTGCGGCGATGTTCCTTCCACCACTCCAGATGCGCGCTCCATCAACAACGACAAGCTTGCGGTGATTGCGCAGGTTCATGCGTCCGCGAAGGGGATTGTGCACAAAGGGCACGAACCAACGGAATTCGATGCGTGATTCCGCAAGGAAGGCGCGCAGGTCGCGCGACATGCGGAGAGAGCCAACCATGTCCAGAAGCAGCCGAACACGCACTCCACGCTTCTGCGCTGCGGCAAGGGCGGCGGCAACGCGACGCCCCACTTCGTCATCGGCAAACAGGTAGGTGCAGAAATCGACGGTGCGTGCGGACTGATCAATGAGCGCAAGCAACGCATTCAGCGCCTCCTCTCCATCGGCCAACATTTCGAAGCGACTGTTTCCATGAGCGGAGGGAAGCGATGAACTGGCCGACAACTGCGACGCCCAACGGGGCGACAACGCTTCAGCGGATGAAGGCGGTGCGAATGAACTGCTTGTCGGCGAAAGGCGCGGAAGCTTTCGCGTGCCCACAAAGAGGAAGAGCGGCAGCGCGATATACGGAAACGTAATCAGACCCAAAACCCACGCAACAGCGGCAGCGGGCTGACGCCGCTGCCGCCCAAAATGCGTGGTGGCAAAATACACCAGCAGCCCCGTTGCGATCGCCGCCACGTGAAACGAAATGAATGTTGAAACATACTCGAACATGCATTGGTTGTGATCCCACAAACCATTGATGCAAAGGCAATTCGAAGGATGAACCTTCGCTGTTCGGATGCTTTTGCTGGAGCGCCGCCCATCTCCAAATTCAGGCGTGATAGCGATCGGCATAGGCTCCCAAGCAGGACGCAACCGCAGGCAAACAGTGGCCTTGACGCGGGGGGCGGGGTGTTGTTTATACTTCTGGATATGTATATCGGCTAGTATATTTTTTGGACCGCCCGCCAGGCAGCCGAAGAGCAGACCCTCAGGGTCTCCTCCATCCCCGACCGAGAGGATTCAACCATGTCACAGCCGTCTTCCGTCGCCACCGCCCCCGCCAAGCACGGCCGAGTGGCAGACTCATTTTCCGCGTCCGACCGCGAGTATCTTCTCGCGCGCTATCAATACTCGGAAGAGGAGTTGTCGATCATCAATGAAGAGAACCTCCTGCCGCTGGGCGTGCTCGCACGGCTTCAGGCGAACTACCCGCAACACTCCGGATTGCTGGAAAAGTCGCCGTTCCTGTTCAGCGGTCGCGAGCAGTACCAAGGTCTTGATGGCTACCGGAAGGTGATTGCAGTGCTGGAGGAGCACGGGATCCGCATCGGCCAGCAGGTGGAGCGGGAAATGTTCGTGGAGGTGTATCGCTTCCTGGCGACGCGGCATGCGCTGAACAGCATCAACTGGTCGGATTGCGCGAACGACTCGATCTTCCAACTGATCTTCCCTCAACCCGGCATGATGCCGCCGGCAGCAGTGGCGAAGTACGCCGCAGCCAAGAACGCGGAGGAGCGCGCTGAGGTTGTGAAGGCATACATGGAGAAGACCAATCCGCACGATGGCCATCAACTGCTGAACAAACCGTGGAATGAGAGGTCGGACGGCGGGATCGAATTGCTTGAAGGCTCCCAGCACAAGTATCCACAGTGTCAGCTTGTGTTCGACAAGACCACGCAGAATTGCTTCGCGTTCTGCACGTACTGTTTCCGGCATGCGCAGGTTCGCGGCGACGAGGACATGTTCCTGCAACACGACGTGGAGCAGGTTCACCAGTACATGCGGAAGCACAAGGAGATCACGGACCTGCTGATCACGGGTGGTGATGCGGGCTACATGCCGGCCAAGCGCCTGGCGCAGTACGTGATGCCGATCGTCGAGGATGCGGAGCTCGGTCATATTCGCACGGTGCGCCTTGCGTCGCGGGCGCTCACGTATCATCCGGAGTTGATTCTGTCGAAGAACTACGACCGCCTGCTGGAAATTTTCGGCACGCTGCGCGACAACGGCATCCAACTCGCCTGGATGGCGCACTTCTCGACACCGCGCGAGTTACTGAACCCCAGCACAATCGCGGCGGTTCGCCGCTTGCAGCAGCACGGCGTGATGATCCGCAGCCAGAGCCCGATGATGAATCACATCAGCCTCTTCCACGACGAAAATGGGAAGGTTGACATCCAGCGTTCGGCGAGAAACTGGATCGACCTGGCGAACATTCTTGCGATGCTGCGAATCGGATTCCATTCCATGTACTGCGCGCGCCCAACCGGCGAGCATCATTACTTCACGGCGCCGCTGGCGGACGTGGCGGAAATTTCCAATCTCATCTACCGATCGCTGTCGTCGATCAACCGCCCCTCGCGCTACATCTCCATGACAACCTCTGCGGGAAAGATGTCGATCCTCGGCACGGCCATCGTGAACGGGGAGAAGGCCTTCGCGCTAAAGTTCACCGAAGCACGCAACATGGAGTGGATGGACAAGGTCTTCCTGGCGAAGTACGACGAAGAGAAAAACCGCGTGGATTTCCTGACGCCCTTCGACACGAAGGAATTCTTCTTCGAGAACGAATTGCATCAAATCGAGCAGCGGCTTGAGGCAGTGCACGAAAAGGCGCGCTCATAACCGCCGGTGGGCAACGATCGATCCCGAAACTCCATGAGGATTGAACAATGATCAACAAACGCGTGGAATCCGCCGCCGCCGCGGTGGCGGATATCCATGATGGTGCGACCGTGATGGTCGGTGGCTTCGGCGAGGCGGGCAGTCCCATCGAACTGCTGCATGCGCTCATAGACCACGGCGCAAAGAACCTGACGGGGGTTAGCAACAACACGGGAAGCGGCCGTGTGGGGCTGGCGGCGCTCATCGCCAACGGACAGGTGCGCAAGATGATCTGCTCCTTTCCGCGCACGGCGAACTCGATGGTCTTTCCGGAGCTGTACCGCGCGGGAAAGATCGAACTGGAATTGGTGCCGCAGGGGACGCTCGCAGAGCGCATCCGCGCGGGAGGCGCCGGTGTTCCAGCCTTCTACACGGCGACGGCGGTGGGAACGCAGCTCGCCGCAGGAAAGGAGGTCCGCTCGTTTGACGGTCGCGAGTACGTGCTGGAGCGCGGGCTGCGCGCGGACTTCTCGCTGGTGATGGCCGACAGGGCGGATCGCTACGGCAACCTGACCTTCCGCAAAACAGCGCGAAACTTCGGGCCGATCATGTGCATGGCGGCCCGAAAGGCGATTGTGCAGGCGCGCCAGATGGTGGACGCGGGAGGCATCGATCCCGAACACGTGGTCACGCCGGGCATCTTCGTTGATCGCGTGGTGGTGATCCCGGAACCGGCGCAGGAATCGATCCTCGT
Organism: Candidatus Sumerlaeota bacterium; assembly: GCA_020850785.1. GTDB lineage: Bacteria > Sumerlaeota > Sumerlaeia > SLMS01 > SLMS01 > JADZDZ01. Next base: position 18,764 of record JADZDZ010000198.1, read on the forward strand.
AAAGGAAGGGAGGTCCTACCCGTGAGCACAGCGAAGACGACGACAGCCGGTTGGAGCCGCGAGCAAATGGCACGACTGGCCGCGGAAGACATTCCCGATGGTTCCTATGTGAACTTGGGAATCGGCATCCCCGAATTGGTGGCGCAGTCAATTCCTGAGGGGCGCGAGATGGTGTTTCAGACGGAGAACGGCCTGCTGGGGATGGGACCCGCACCGGCGCCCGGCACTGAGGACCCGGAGTTGATCAACGCGGGAAAGAAGCCCGTGACGGCGCTTCCCGGCGCGGCGTACTTTCATCACGCGGACAGCTTCGCGATGATCCGCGGCGGGCATATAGACATTTGTGTGCTGGGGGCGATGCAGGTTGCGGAGAACGGCGACCTCGCAAACTGGTCAACGGGGGAGGCGGATGCGATTCCCGCAGTGGGCGGAGCGATGGACCTTGTCGCCGGTGTCCGGCGGATCGTTGTCATCACTGAGCACACCACAAAGAACGGCGAACCGAAGCTGGTGAAGTCCTGCACTTATCCGCTGACGGGGAAAAATGTGGTCAGCCGCATCTACTCAAACCTCGCCGTGGTGGACGTCACGCCGAAGGGCTTCTCGCTCGTGAAGCTCGCACCCGGAGTGACCCTTGATGACGTGAAAGCAAAGACTGGCGCGGCGTTGCATGATGGGCGCAGCGCGGAAGATGGTGGGCCCTCGCAGTGATGGAACATCTCACAATGGATGGAAATCAATGAACAGCAACTCCTCCCGCAGTGCGCAGCTTTTCGAGCGCGCACTGAAGGTCCTCCCCGGCGGAGCGAGCCGCAACGCCGTGCTGCGAAAGCCGCTCCCATTTTACGTGGCGAAAGGCGAAGGATGCCACGTGACGGACATCGAAGGTGTCCGGCGCGTGGACTTCGCAAACAACATGGCATCGCTGATTCATGGGCACGCGCATCCCGCCATCGTCGAAGCCGTGACGCGGCAACTCCAGAACGGAACGGCGTTCACCTTCGCGACGGAGGTGGAGGTTCAATTCGCTGAACACATGGTGGCGCGATCCGCAAGCTTCGAAAAAATCCGGTTCGTCAATTCGGGAACGGAGGCGATCATGTGCTGCCTGAAGGCGGCGCGGGCCTTCACCCAGCGTCCGAAGATCGCAAAAGTCGAGGGCGCTTACCATGGTATATACGACTATGCGGAAGTAAGCCAGACGGCCGCGCCGGCGAACTGGGGCGAGGCGGATCATCCGGAAAGCGTTCCGGTGACGCGGGGGACTCCGCAGGGTGTCCTGAATGACGTGGTGGTGATTCCCTTCAACGATCCCGTGCGCGCAATTGCGCTGCTGGATGAACATGCGAAGGATATCGCCTGCGTGCTCGTGGACCCGCTCCCCCATCGCGTGTGCCTGATGCGCGCGTCCACCGAATTCATCGACGCGCTCCGCGCGTGGACCACAAGGAACGGCGCGCTGCTCGTGTTCGATGAAGTGATCACGTTTAGAAGCAACTACGGCGGTGCGCAGGAATGGTACACGACCCGGCCCGACCTTACAGCGATGGGAAAAATGATCGGCGGTGGATTTCCCGTCGGGGCATTGGCGGGCCGCGCGGATGTGATGGATGTGCTGAACCCAAATGCGCCGAAGGTGCTCTTCCCTCATTCCGGCACGTTCTCGGCAAATCCCGTGACAATGACGGCAGGATTGACCGCGATGGAACTGTTCAACCGCGATGAAGTGACGCGGCTGAACGCGTTGGCTGACCGCGCGCGAAAGCAGATTGCAGAAGCGATCCGCGAGGCGGACTACCCCGCGTGCGTCACGGGCGATGGTTCCATGTTCCGCATCCACCTGAAGCCCGAAGCGCCCAAGAATTATCGCATGAGTTATTCGTCTCCCGATGAGGCAAAGCTCGTGAAGCTCCTTCTCGATCACCTGTTTGACCACGGAATCATGCTGATCAACACGTGCTCAGGCACGCTCTCCACGCCAATGACCGGTGCGGAGATCGACCGCCTGACGGACGCACTGCTCGACGGATTCCGAAAACTGAAGGAGGTCGGTGCGGTGCCTGTGGCCGCAGCGGTGCAATGACCATGAACAACGTGTATATATGCGACATGATCCGCACACCGATCGGGCGCTATGGCGGCGCGCTGGCCGCAGTCCGCACCGATGACCTTGCGGCGATCCCGATCAAGGCCCTCGTGGAGAGAAACAAGGGCACGGACTGGCTGGCCCTTGATGACGTGATCCTCGGCTGTGCAAATCAGGCGGGCGAAGACAACAGAAACGTGGCCCGCATGGCGCTGCTGCTTGCGGGGCTTCCTGAATCGATTCCCGGCTGCACGGTGAACAGGCTTTGTGGTTCAGGCATGGACGCGATCGCGAGCGGCGCCCGCGCCATCGCTTCCGGAGAAGCGGAGTTGATCATTGCCGGCGGCGTCGAAAGCATGACGCGCGCTCCCTTCGTGATGGGGACGTCGGCGGAGGCCTTCGCACGCCAGACGGAGCTATACGACACCACAATCGGCTGGCGCTTTGTGAACGCGAAGATGAAGGCGGCGCACGGCACGGATTCCATGCCGGAGACGGCGGAGAATCTGGCGGCGCAGTTCGCCATCAGCAGGGCTGATCAGGACAAGTTCGCGCTGTGGAGTCAGGAGAAGGCTTCGGCTGCACAGAAGGATGGTCGCATGGCGCAGGAGATCATTCCCGTGACCATCCCCCAGCGAACGGGCGATCCGATTGTCGTCGCCGTGGACGAACATCCGCGCGCGACGAGTCTTGAGAAGCTGGCTGCGCTGAAGCCGATTGTGCGCCCCACGGGAACCGTGACGGCAGGAAACGCCTCAGGCGTGAACGATGGCGCGGGAGCTGTGTTGCTGGCTTCCGAGGCGGCGGTGAAGCGCCACGGCCTGACTCCGAAAACCCGCGTGGTTGGCGCGGCGACGGCCGGTGTTCCTCCACGGATCATGGGCTTCGGTCCGGTGCCGGCAACGCGCAAGCTGCTGGGCCGGTTGAAGCTCTCGCTCGATCAATTTCAGCTACTCGAATTCAACGAAGCCTTCGCCGTGCAGTCGCTCGCGTGCACGAGGGAGCTCGGCCTTGCGGACGATGATCCGCGACTCAATCCGCAGGGCGGTGCGATCGCGCTCGGCCACCCGCTTGGCATGAGCGGCGCACGGTTGATCATCACGGCATCGCACCAATTGGTGCGCGCAAAGGGAGGCCGCGCGCTCTGCACCATGTGCATCGGCGTCGGACAGGGCATCTCGATGGTGATCGAAACCGCGTAGAATCACCCCGCCATCGGCACGGGTGCGTTACAACTGTCGTGAATCAACCGCCCAGCGTGTCACCGATTGCCTTCACCGGCAATCGCGCGTCGAGAAGGCGCTGGTCGTAGGCGAAATCGTCTGTGCGCTCAATTTTCCACTTCATTCCGTGCAGCCTGTTGAGCGCGGTGGCGATCTCGTGGAAATTGTTACCAGCCCGGTTGCCATCCGCGTGGTACAATCCCGGCGGAAGGTCGTGCACCGTGATGAGTGCGTCGGCGGTGTCTTCGAGGAAGGAGCAGGCGGGCAGCCAGCGGGCGCTGGCGCGAATCACGCCGTGCTCCCTCATGTTCCTCTCGAAGAAGTCGATCATGTTGTTGGAACCGGCACTCTTGCCGATCTGCCAGCCGATGCGAACCACGCGCGCGCCATCGGGGTGCTGGGAGCGGACGCGGCTTTCCGCTCGAATCTTTTCCGCACCGTAGCCTTCCGTTTCATCCGCGAAGGAATTCGGAGTAAAGGGACCGGACGCCCGATTCGTGAACACCATTGCCGTGCTGGTGAAAATGAATCGCAGGCCGCGCTGGCGCGCTATCCAAGCAAGCTCGCCTGGCCAGTGGTAGTTGACAAGCCAGCCTTCATTCTCGCGGCCCGTGGCCTTGGATGCGATGGCCAGATGAAAGATGGCATCGGCACCGCTCTCCCCGACCCAGCGATCCATGGCATGATAATCATCAATGGGGGTCTTCGTGCGATCCCACGGAACGGCAGTGTGGCCCTGCGCGCGAAGCCGCTCGCAGAGCACGCTGCCAAGAGTGCCGTTGGCCCCCGTGACGATGGCAATCATGCGGTCACTTCCGCGCTTCCGGGGTGATTTCCTTGGTCAGCTTCCCGCCATTGCGAATGATGACGACTGTGGTCTTTTCGCCGACCTTCATGCCTTCCATTGCGTACATGTAATCGTAGATGTTTGCCACCTTGCGGCCGCCCAGTTCCACGATGACGTCGCCCTTTTCAAGGCCGGCCTTCGCGGCGGGTCCGTCCTTCATGACGCCGCTCAGCTTCAGCCCCTCGACCTCCGCCGGGTCGTCGGGGATCGTGCCGGTGTATATACGCGAACCGCCGTGGCTGGGGCCTTCCTGCTTCGTGCGCTCAACGACTGCGTAGGTGGGACCTTCCTCCGCGATCATCAGCGCCCGCGTGATGTTTGTGCCAAGCTGCGCAATGCGATCCATTCCCTCGTAGTTCAACTTCTCCGCCGTGTCGCTCGGCTTGTGGTAGTTTTCGTGCGCGCCGGTGAAGAGATTCAGCACCGGAATATTCGCACCGTAGAAGACGCTCGCATCGGTCGGCAGATAGGGGTCCCGGCCAAGGCTGAGATCGAAACCGGGGCGCATGTTTGCCTTCTCCACGATGGAGGACCACTCCGGCGCGGAGCCAATTCCCTGCACGGTCAGCTTGTTGTCCTTCACGTAGCCAACCATGTCCAGATTCAGGTAGGCGTTGATCTTCTTCGGATCGATGACGGCCTTGTCCACGAAGGCTTGGGAGCCCATCACGCCAAGCTCCTCACCGGACCAGAAGGCAATCGCGACGTTGCGGGGACGCTTCTCCTTCGCAAGGGCGTCGATCATTTCAAGAACGACGGAGACGCCGCTGGCATTGTCGTCGGCGCCGGGATGAATTTTTCCCGCGTCACCCTCGCCCGCCAGCGAATCGCCACCATCGCCGTGGCCCAGATGATCGTAGTGGGCACCCACGAGCACGAACTTGTCGGTGGCGCCCTCCGTGGCGGGCAGGTATCCGATCACGTTGTGTCCCTCGCGTTTGTCCTTCTTGATGGCCGTCGTGATGGTTGCGGTCTTGTTCTTGATCTCAAAACCCGCGATGTGTGGATTTCCGGAATCGAGTTCCGTCTGAATATCCTTCAGGGATTTTTCCGCGCCCGCAAACAACGCATCGGCGAAGGCACCGTCCGCACTGACAGCGATGATCTGCGAACCCGCAACGGATGTGTCAAATCCGATGGGAACCGTCTTTCCCGCGTTGGGAGAGTTCGGTCCCGTGATGACGATGACGCCAACGGCGCCCGCTTCGCGCGCGTTCATCACCTTGAAGCGCAATCCCGCGTAACGGCTGAGTTCCTGGCGGAATTTCTCCTCTTTGACGTCTTCCGGATAGTAGCGAAGCACCACGGCAATTTTTCCCTTCACGTCCAGCCCTTGGAAGCTGTCGTAGGGGGATTCCGAAGACACCGGCGTCTTGATGCCATAACCGGCGAACACGAGCGGCGCCGTCACCTTCCCGTTGTCGGAGAAGGACATGCCAACCACGTGCTCCTTGGCGAAGTCCTTCGTTTCGCCACCACTCGTCAATGAAAGCGACGAGCCTTCGTCCTGCATTCCGGAGACAAATTCAAACGGCATGAGATAGGAATCATGGCCGGGAAGCGGCTTCAGGCCCCTCGCGCGAAATTGCGCTTCAAGATATTCCGCGGCGATGTGCTCCCCTTCTGTGCCGGTGAGACGCCCCTCCAGCAGCGGCGACGCGAGGAACTCCACATGCGCGCGCAGGTCCGCCTCGTCCGCGACGGCAACGAATGGCAGCGCGGCAAGAACAGCGATCAGTAACGACTTCCTCATGCTTCATGAATCCTTTCTTGCGATCAAAACGGGATTAGATGTGGTTTGCAGCGCGGGCGGGCGCTTTTGCAAGCGCCTCCATGGCTGCCTCATGATTCCAGCGGGCGGTGAAAAGTTGCGACGTGCCCTTGCGATTCGTCGTCCACACGAGCGACTTGCCATCGGGCGCAAAGACAGGGAGGCCATCAAACCCGTCGGTGTAGGTCACCCGCACGGGCTCCTTCTTCCCCTCGCGATCCACAAGGTAGAGTTCAAAGTTGGAGAAGCCCTCCTTGTTTGATGCGAAGATGATGTACTCGTTCGTCGGATGAAGGAACGGCGCCCAACTCATCGCGCCAAAGTCTGTCACGCGCCGTTGATTTTTCCCATCGGCATCGGCAAGATAGACGTCCGCAGTTTCACCCTTTGCGGAGAAACGGCGCCACACGATGAACTTCCCATCGTAGGAGAAGAACGGCCCCCCATCGTAGCCGGGAGTGTCCGTGATCTGCCGCACATTTTTCCCATCGGCGTCCATCAGGTAAAGATCAGCGAAATACTCCGGTGTCATTTCGCGAATCTTTGATTCCTCCGGCGTGAGGCTCTTCGTGAAGGCAGCGCGGTTGGAACTGAACACGATGGTCTTGCCATCGCGCGAATAGGCGCACTCCGCATCGTAGCCCTCCTCCTTCGTGAGCTGCGTCAGCGCCTTCGTGTCGCGGTCATAGCGATAGATGTCAAAATGCGGGTCGTAGTCCCACGAATAGCGACGCTCCTTGCCGGAGGCGCGGAATTCCAATTCAGCCTTCTGCAACTCGACGGACTTCGGATCACCGTGAGTGGAGGCGAAAATAACCTGCTGCGAATTTGCCGGATTGATGTAGGAGCAGGTCGTCTTCCCCGTGCCGGGGGAAACGCGCTCCGAATCGCCCGTGTCCAAGTTCAGCACATAGATTTGATACCAGGGGTTCTCCGGCTCGCGCTCACTCTGCAGCGTCAGCAGGGAACCATCGAGCGAAAAATATCCCTCACCGGAACGCTTTCCGTCGTAGGTGAGTTGGCGCGTTTGCGTGATGAATTGATCACCATCGGCGATCTTGTCGCCCGCCGCCACGCGAATGACCGCGGGCTTCTCCGTCGGGAACGGATCGGCGAAAAGCGCGCTGGAAGCCGCAACAATGGCGGCGGCAAAAGAAAACATACGTCCTGTCATTTCAATACCTCAGGATCAAATTGTAAAAGGCTGGTCATTGGGGGGAAGGTGGGTCAATGCACTACGCTAGCATTGTCGGTGCCATGAATCCTTCACTCCATCCGAAATGCATCGCATGTGCTTGCCAGCGGCGTTGAGCGCGCTCCAACGGCCCTGACTCCTTCGCATGGTCGCAAAATCACGTGAA
>JADZDZ010000199.1 GCA_020850785.1 Candidatus Sumerlaeota bacterium
AACGCGGACCACGCGGCGCCACGCTGCTCCCGCTCACGACAAGCGTCGCGGCAGGCCTTGTCATCATGATCGTGGCCTGCGTGATCTGGAATGGAGTCGTTTCCGCCCTGGCGTTCGCCATGTTGTCCAAACCCGATCAGGCGCCGCTCCCCGCGAAGATATTTATCGGCGTTTTCGGTTTCTTCGGCCTGCTGTTTATCTACCTTGTCATTCATCGTATCGCCCAGTTGATCGTCACCGGCGGCGCGGCCGTGGAGATCGCCTCGGAGCCCCTCTTTCCCGGAGCGCAAACAAAGCTGCATCTCTACACGCAGCGCGCGCTTCCCATCACCGAGGTCAGCGTTTCCGTCAGGTGCCAGCAGCATGCCACCTATCGTCGTGGGAAGCACAGCCACACGGACAGAAGCACCTCCCATGAGCGGCAGATTTACTCCGTCAAGAATATCAATACGCAGGCGATGAGGAGTTTCGCGGAGGTTACGCTGGAAATTCCCGCCGACGCGTTCGTGACGCTGCACACCGGTTCCCACGGAATTCGGTGGGAGGTGGTCGTGAAGATCAATGTACCCGGCAAGCCCGACATCGAAGACGCCTTCACATTCCGCGTCGCACCGGGAGCCGCAAGATGAGCGCGCCAGACTTGATTCTCAAGATTCAAACCACCGATGATCGTCGCATCTTCAAGCCCGGTGAATTGATCACGGGAAACCTATCCGTGGAGGCCACGGGCGATTGGGTTGTGGGAACCTTCAATCTCATCCTGCTGTGGCGCACGGAAGGGAGAGGCAACACCGACCAAGCTGCTGCGGAACAGGTCGTCGTGCGCAAGACGGGCGAGCGAATGCCGACAAAATTCAGCCAGCCCTTCAGCCTCCGCCTGCCGCCCCACCCTGTCACCACCTTTGGGGGCCTCGTTCGTCTCCAATGGTGGATTGGGCTGTACGTGCGCGCCAAACGCGGCAAGGAGCATTTCTTCGAGCTTCCCATCGCCTCCACGTTTCAGGAGAAGCAGTTCGAGCATTACTTTCGTGACACCGATCCTGATTACGATGATGAGGATGAGGACGTCGAGAATGAGGATGCCGGAGAATAAGGCACGCCCGAAATGCCATCACGCGTGAAGGGTGCGCGATGGTCGCAGAAATTTCAGGAAATGTCCCAAACGCAAGGAGGCGCGGCAATGATCGCCGCGCCTCCTGATATTCCCGATTGTTGGCAGGGTATTCTCACATCCTGAAACAAGCGTTCACGTCTCCGCCCGTCCAAACATCCGGTTGAACTTGTTGCCGATCTTGTTTCCTTCGCGCTCGATCTTGTTCGCGCGCTTCGCACCCTGCGCCGTGTCGAGGAACTGGCCCGTCAACTGCAGCGGAGCGTCGGAGTTCTTCGCCCAGCCAATGGAGAAATTCTTGTCCACCAGCAGGTCCTTCTCAACGGCGAATTTCTTCAGGTTGTCCATCGCGTTCTTCAGTTCCGGGCTGTCGAAATACTTCGAAGCCTTGTCCGCATCGCGATAGAATTTCACACCCACCAACGCCTTCTTGTAGTCTTCCGGTGTGACCGCCATCGCGTCCGCCATCGCCTGGATCGCTTTGTCCCGCGTGTCCTTTCCATCAAGGTAGGCCATCGCGTCGAACCATGCCAAGACCACCGCGCGCACCGCGTTTGCGTTGTCGCGGGCGGTTTCCGCGCGGAACACCGTCAGGTCAACGATCTCGCCGGGAATGTCGCGGCTGCTGAAGGCCACGTCCCCCTTGCCGGCCGTTGCTGCAGCGCCAAGGTGCGGCTCCCACGTCACGGCGGCAGCGATGGAATCGTCTATCAGGAACGCGCGGCCCGCTTCATCGCCTGTCATGTTGACGATCGTCACGTCTGCTTCCGTCAGGCCGTTCGCCGTCAGCGCCTTTTGCAGAAGGTAATGGCTCACGGAATTCTGCTGGACCGCCACTTTCGTCCCCTTCAGGTCGGCGATCTTCGCTCCCTTGCGCACAAGGATGCCGTCGGCGCCGTTGCTGGAGGCATTCGGAATCGCCGCGACAGTCTTCGTGCCCACGGCCGCCGGTTGCAGCACGTCGAAGGATGTGATCGTCACCCCTTCCAGTTGGCCCGCCGTGTATGCCTGCACCGCCTCCGTGTAGTTCTTGAATTCCTTCAGCTTCACCTTCACGTCAAATTCATCGCAGCGCTTGGAGAGAAAACCTTCCTCCTCCATCAACTTGAACGGCAGCCAGTCCACGCGGTCCGCGTAGCCCACGATGATTTCCTTGTCCTTGTCATCTGCGGCATTCGCCGTGCCGGGAATGAACAGCAATGCCACGAGGGTCACCGCCGCGAGGAATGCGAACAACTTTTTCTTCATGCTACTGGTCCTTTCCTGTGGGGGGGAGAATGTGTTTGGTTAAGAGATCGAAATCCCGTTTCAAGGTTTGGTCGCGGTGGGTTTTGGCGGCATGAAACCATCCTGCACGCCCCGTTCTGAATCCCACCAGATATCATCGTCATCGTCCCATTTGCCATTCGCGCCGGCGGAGACGATGAATCCCCCCTTTCGCGCATCGATGGGACGGTTCCACGAATCGTTGAATTCCTCCGGCCGCGCGCCGAGCGGTTGAAGGTCCTTCACGCTGCCCGGCCAGGCGCCATTCTGCTTGTAGTAGCCCGCCGTCAACTGCCCCAGCACGCGCAGCCGCGACGCCGTCTGTGCGTATCTCTCGTAGCTCGCGTCTCCCTTCTTCCGATCGGGCGCATCGTTGACGACGGCGGCGGTCTTCTTCGCCGCTTTTGCCTTCATCGTGTTGTAGAGCGGTATCCCCGCCAGCGTCACCACCAGAAGCAGCAACAGCAGGCCGCCCCCCACCGCCAGCAGGACAGTGTTCCTCCGCTTCGTCGGCGATGGTGCCGCCACCTGCGGCGGCGAAAGCGGCGATTGCTCCTGCTTGATGGGCAACGGCGTCGGCGAGGGCGCCGGCAACCTTACGCCATGATCCGCGTAACGCTGGTCATTCTTCAAGGCTTCGCTGATCGGCGGCTTGCTGGCGCCGGGCTGCTGAGCCGACAGCGGTTGTTGCTGATGGCTTGAGGGAAGCGGCGTCACAATCGGCGTCGGAGGCAGCACGGGAACGTTTGCGCGCGATTCGGACTGCGATTCCTCGCGCTCATGCTCATCGCGCTGCTCAATCGCCTTCGCGGCGACTTCAAGGCGGTCTGCCAGTGCGGGAATGTTGACGGGGCGCTCCTCCGGATTGTGATCCAGCATTTCCTCCAGCACCGCAAACGCGGGCCGTGGCAACGCCGTTCGCAATGTGCCA
>JADZDZ010000200.1 GCA_020850785.1 Candidatus Sumerlaeota bacterium
GCAGCCGCACGTTCTCCGGCGCGCGCTTGTCGCGGAAGGAATCGCACACGCGCCCCGCAATCAGGAAATCCGCTTCGGGAAAATCCGGCGCCAGACGATGGATGATCGTATCGACCGCGTCGATGTTTGGGGGATGATAGCTGCCGATGAAGAAACATGCGGGGCGGCTTGCGGACAACCCCAAGTGCGAACGCGCCTCCGCCCTGCGTGCGTCGGAATCGCAGGGACGGATCGCCTCCACGTCCACGCCGTTCGGGATGATCGTGATCTTTGTTCGGTCAACGTTGAAGTCCGTGACGAAGGTGTCCGCGTCCTCCTCGCTGCATGCGAGCACGATGTCGCTCTCCCGCAGGAGGTGTTTTTCCAGCGAGCGAATGCGCTGCGTCGCGAGGCGCCCCTGCAGGGAACGGCCGAACATCTCCCGCGCAAGCCGCGTCTCGTTGTTGTAGGAGTTGTAGACGAGAAGCTGGTTGCTGCGGCGATGGCGCGGAATAAGCGGCGCGAGGAAAGGGCTTTCCTGCGTGTAGATTCTGGATTCCCGCGCAAGGCGTTCCGCCTCCTTCCGCAGCGCGGCGTGCCTTCTTGCGACCAGCGAACACACCAGCCCGCTGCACTCCGCAAAGCCCGCCACGCGGTCCATCGTGCGATGCATCGCGGAATAGGCGCGCGTCTTCGGAAAACGACGCTCCACGAAATGCGGCGCATGTTCGATTGTCTCCTGCGGTGCGTTGTCATGCGTCGGCGCCGCCATCTGCACGTCGAATTCACGCATCGCAAGATGCCTCGCAATGTGGTGCAGCCGCAACTCGCCACCGGAGCGCGGCGGCGAGAAGGCGGGAAAGAACGAGACAATGCCGACTGTCTTCACGGCACCTTCTTCATGGAAGGTATGACGGAATCATCCATCGTCGTGCGAAGCTTTCGCATCGTCGCGCTGGGGCCGGTGATGCGTGCATAGAGGGTGCCCTGCGAGCCGCCTTCGATCACGAGGCCAAGAAATCCCTGATCGGATTTTGCTTCGGGCTTCGGCGCGGACGGCCCCATCGCCGTCGGCGTGTAGGTTCCCTCCACGTAAAGGGTGTTCACCGTCAGGCTGCCGATGGTCTTTGTTTCCGTCTTCATCTTGCCGCGTGAATCGCTGCCATCGGGTTGCTTCACCTGCGCAACCCAGCGACTGAAATTGTCACTCACACCGCCGCCGCCAGAGGGGCCGAAGTAATACACGATGAATTCCGCATCACCGGGAATCCGGTACTGCGCGGCGCGCATGGAGGATGTCGTGGCGACTTTCTCCCACTCTGCGGGAACTGCAAAATCGACGCCGGGCACCTTGGAGGGAACACTGCCCGGCACGGGAGCCTCCGCCGCCGACGCTGCGGAATCATTTCCCCGCGCTTCGCCTGCCGCGATGGAAAGCGATGCGATCATTCCGTCAATCGCCCCCTTCTCATCGCGCACCAACTGCTCCGGTCCCGTCAGGCGTATATACACATTTCCTTCGGGCCCGCCTTCGGCGATGAAGGCATCAAGCGCCCAATTTTCCTGCGGCTCGGGCTTTGCCCCTCCGGCGACCATGGCGCCGGGCGAGTAGGTGCCCTCCACGGTGATGCGTGAAATTTCCAGATCACCCACGTGTCCGTGCTCGTAGCGCGTGACAGGCGTCGTCTTCCCTTCAGCAACACTGAATTGGTGCACCCATCGCGCGACGTTGTCTGCGGCGCTGCCACCCTGATTCTTCCCGAAATGGAAAACTGTCAGTTCACCCTTTCCATCGCCGGACTTTGCGGGAACGGAAAATTGCGCCACGCGCATCGCGCCCGCCGATTGCTCCTCCGCATAGCGATTCGGAACCGCCATTGCCAGTCCCGCCCAAGCGTACCCGGTGGCGGGTTCCTTGAGGGCAAGCGGCCCGTAGTCCACGTGCTGCGGCCCCGAAGCCGCGCCGGCGATGCCGCTCAGCGACGCATGGGGATTCGCGGCGGAGGCGGCTGCCGCAGCCGTCACGTCCGAAACCGGGGGAATGGTCTCCTTGCTCTTCGTCTTGTAAAGCACCTGCTGGTCGTTGCAGCCGGAAAGCAACGCGACGGAAATCAGGAGAAATGTTGGGAGAAATTGCCTTTTCATGGGGCGTAAAATTTCCCCGCAAACCTATCGAACGCAATGGAAGTTCGCTCGCGTTTTGGTTGTCCACTGATGACAACCATGGGGACATTCCCGTGGGAGCCGAAGCGATGGCGAATGATCTGATACCCCTGCCGCACAATGACGATGCGCTGCTGGCGCAGTGCGACGTAATGACCTACCGTTCCGGCGGAAAGGGGGGGCAGAACGTGAACAAGGTGGAAACCGCCGTGCGCTTGCGCCATCGCCCATCGGGGATCACCGCTGCCAGTCAGAAGGAACGCAGCCAATCGCAAAACAAGCGCGCTGCGCTGGCGACATTGCGACGAAAGATCGAGGCGCTGAACTATCGCGCACCCAAACGCGTCAAGACGAAGGTCCCCCGTTCGGTGAAGCTGAATATTCTGGAGCAGAAAAAGCGCCGTGCCGCCACCAAGCGGTCGCGGACAAGGGTGCGCGGCGACGAATGATCGCGGCGGCGTTGTTCATCTTCATCAATGTGTTGCTGTTTGCGCTGCTCCTCGCGGCGGTGCGGCGCGATTGGACGCTGGCGCGCTGGGAATGCTGCTCCGCCGCACTCACCTTCGTGATTCTGTTTTGGACGATCGCATCGCTTACACTTGGATTTTTAGGCTTCTTCCGCCTGATGCCCCTGATCATCGCGGGCACTGCGGCGCTGGTAATCGCCGCGGCCACACAGTGGAAACACGTCGTCGCACTGCGCGGCTTTGTTTCGCTCGACGACCTTCGCGGCTACTGCCAGCTTCCGCTTTACGTTCACGCCCTTGTCGCGATGGCGATCACCGCCGCCCTGTATTTCCTGCAACTCGGTTGGCGCTCGCCGGTGGCCGACTACGACGGCCTCAGCTACCACCTCGGCCTCGCGGTTCACATGTATCAGGACGGTGATTTCCGCCACTATCCCTACGAATCGATCATGACCAGCCACTTTTCCCGCGGCGTTGAATTGCTGATGGCGATCACGATCATGCTTTGCGGGAAGACGACGCTGGTGAACAGCACCCAGTGGCTGATTCTGCCGGTGATGATTCCCAGTGTATATACAACGGCGCGTGCGCTCGGCTGCGGCAGGGAAACGGCCAGCATGGCCGCGGCGATTCCGCTGACGGTCCCCGTCATTCTCTACCAGTCCGCAATGAGCTATGCGGACCTGTTCAGTTGCGGATGGTTCGTGGTCGCCATGTGCGCGGTGTTCAGTGCCGCAGGCCGGGAACGGATCGGCCCCGCCCGCATGCTGTGGATGTTCAGCGCTGCGGGCCTTGCGCTTGCCGCAAAGGCGAACGCGGGAGTTCTGGCGCTCATTACCGGCATCGCCGCGATGATCGTGTGGGGGCCGCGCGCTTTCTTCGGAACGCGGAAGGCGTTTTCCGCGGCGATCGCAGGATTCCTTCTCTCCGCAAACGCGGGACTGCCATGGATGATGCACAATTGGATGCAGTTCGGCTCACCGCTCTATCCGTTCAGCGTCACCGTTGGTGGGCATGACATCGCAAAGGGAGTTCGCGCCTTCAAGGACATCCGCGCCATGGCGGAAGGTGAGTACGCCGAGCGCCCGCTGCTTTCAAAGGTCTGGCAGTCGTGGACGGAAATCGACCTTACCTCGTGGAGCAAAATCGGCTTTGGCATGAGGTCCATCCCACGCGACGTGCTCTACGATTATTCCTTCGGCTACGCGGGCGACAGCAAGTTCGGGGGATTCGGCGCGCTGTGGCTGCTGGCGGGCCTCCCCGCGATGATCCTGCTGCTCTTCAGCGCCTCGCGCATGAGGCGACGTCTATACATATATACACTGATTGTCGCGTCGCTGCTGGCGTTCTTCGCGCTTGTTGCCCCCTGGTGGAGTCGCTTCACGCTCTTCCTGCCGGTGTTTGGAGGCATCGCCATCGCGCTGGTCCTGCAGCAGGCCCGGCAGGCGAACCGGGCGCTTTTCGCTGCGGGAACCGCAATCGTCCTCCTGCTCTCCGCAATGGACTGGGGAACCTGCATCTTCCTGAATCGCGAAACGGAACGACTGCGCCGCTACCATGCGATCCAGCCCGATGCCGACGACACACCGATTCATCTCTTTCAAGCGCTTGATCCCGCGAATCCCACCTACAATGCCGTGCGGTACGTTGTCGATCACGCGGAGCCGGGCGACGTGGTCTCTTTCCGCACGCCGCGGGAGGCGCTTTTCACGGGCTTCTTTGTTGATGAGCGCGCCCGCGTGAAACTTTTCCCGCTGCCCACCTACTGGCCCGACGAGCACACTTACAATGAAGAGATGTTGGCTGCGGCAGTGGAGGAACAAAACGTGCACCTGCTGCTTTGCTCCGACAAGGCAGCGAAGGAGTTCACCACGCTTGTTGAATCGCAGGGCGGAAAGATTGCCTATACAGTTCCCGGCTACAGCGTTTATGAATTTCCCCGCCGCAAGGCGAGCCCGTGAAGGACAACCACAATGACTGACCTGTTTGGCGGCCCCGGTGATGATGAAAATGAGGATGAGCAGAACGCCCCGCAGGCGGCTCGACCGCGCGAAGCCCGCGTGTCCGCAGAAGCGGAGGCGCCGGGGCGACGACCGCTCGCGGATCGCATGCGCCCGCGCACCTTCGCGGATTTTCTGGGGCAGGAGGCTCTCGTTGGCGAGAACGCGCCGCTCATCAAGCTGATCAAGGCGGACCGCATCCCGTCGATGATGCTGTGGGGGCCGCCGGGCAGCGGAAAAACGACGCTGGCGCAGCTAATCGCGCAACACGCAAACGCGGATTTTGTGACGCTCAGTGCCGTGACGTCATCCGTGCGCGACGTGCGCGCGGTGGTGGACACGGCGAAGGTGAACAGGAAATTCGTTCGTCGCACGATCCTCTTCATCGATGAAATTCATCGCTTCAACAAGGCGCAGCAGGATGCTTTTCTCCCCCACGTTGAGTCGGGCATCATCACGCTGATTGGCGCGACGACGGAGAATCCCAGCTTCAGCGTGATTTCGCCGCTGCTGTCCCGCTGTCGCGTGTTTGTGCTGAAGCCGCTGACGCCGGAAAATCTCCATGCGCTGCTTGAGAAGGGGGTCGCGCGCCTGAACGCCGATCGCGACGGGGGCGACATGGAGGTGAGCGCGGAGCCGGACGCGCTGCGTGCCATCGTCCAGTTGAGCGACGGCGATGCACGCCGTGCGCTGGGCATGCTGGAAATCGCGGCCTCCGTGAAGGTTGCCGCCGGTGACGCCACAGCGATCACGCATGCGGATGTCGTCAGCGTTTCGCAGCGCCATCTAATCTACGACAAGACCGGCGAGGAACACTACAACCTGATCAGCGCGCTGCACAAGACGCTGCGCAGCTCCGACGTGCATGGCGCGCTTTACTGGATGGGGCGAATGCTTGCCGCAGGCGAGGAGCCGCTCTACGTCGCGAGGCGACTCGTGCGCTTCGCAAGCGAGGATGTTGGCCTCGCCGATCCGAACGCGCTTGTGCAGGCCATGGAAGGATTGCGTGCCTACCAGGCCTTGGGATCGCCGGAGGGGGAACTTGCGCTGGCGCAGGTGACGGCGTATCTTGCGCTGTGTCCGAAATCGAACGCGGTGTACAAGGCCTTCGGCGCGGTTAACGCCGAAATCGCCCAGAGCGGAACGCTCGCGGTGCCGCTGGAGATTCGCAACGCACCGACGAAGCTGATGAAGGAATTGGATTACGGGAAGGGATACACCTACGACCACGATGCGGCGGGAAACTTCATCCCGAAGCAGGGACTGCCCGATGAACTGATCGGCCGGAAATTCTTCCAGCCGACAAACAACGGATTCGAGGGAGATGCGAAGGAGCGGATGGAGCGATGGGATCGGGAGCGGGATGAAAAAATCCGGCCCAAAAAGTAGGCACCACTCCCGACGTTATTCGCAATGAGGCCCGGCTTTTCGAGCGCGCTTCAATACGCTGCGCGATCGGGTGCGGCGAAGTAGATCGACTTCCACACCTCCATCGCCCAATCCTTGTCCTCGTCATTGTCGAAATTGATCGTGACAATCAACATGCTGCCATCGACGGCGCTAACGGTGCCAAGACGCCAGTAGATGCGGTTGTCCTCGTTTGCCTGATGGAGGTTCCCCTTGCTGATCATTCCCTCATCATCGCGTTCAAAGTCCTCACCGCGTCCCATTCCCAGCGGCGGCGCCCCCTTGATCATCTCTGCGGCGGGCGTCAGGCCACCATCAGCGTTGGGCGGCGGCGTCAGCGTGCCGATCTGCACGGTGCGGGATTCATCCCAACCGCTCCACATTCCATTTTCATCCACCTGCTCTGCGAAGGAACCGGGAAGCGTGATATGCCAGCCTGCGGGGAACACGGAAACATACTCGCCACGGCGATAGCCAAACAAAGGGCGCGCGCCATTTTCCGCGTCGGCCTTCTCGCCAACCTCGCGCGTCAATTGGTCATCGCGGTCCGTCATGCGAAGGAAATCGTCCCACTCCCGCCAAGGGTAGCGCAGTTGCGGCGCAACCTTGTAGGCCGCCTCAAAGCAGTTCAGCATGTCCGCATAGTTGGAAGTTTCGGTTTCCGTCATGGGCTGGCGGAAGCGCGCCTGAAGCCAGAGCTGTGACAGCGCACGCCCAAGGTAGTAATTCCCTCCCTTGCCGGCGTCCCACCAGGGGAACATGTCCTTGCCGCGCGATGAATCCTGCGCAACTGCGTCCAGCCATGATGCGGGACGCGGCCCAAGGGGAGTGGCCACGGCCTCGTCGTGCAGAAAACGATCAAGCGTTGGAAGCGCGAGCGCCAACTGCCGTTCGCCCTGATTGTACAGGTCAAAAATATCCGAGCACTGATCGCCCAGCCAGCGAAGGAAGGCGCTCTCCAGCGCCGATCGATTGCCGTTCAGGAAATAGCCCGTGGGATCGACGCAGTTTGGCAGTTCCCAGGTAATCTTCAGCGGCCCCGCCGCCGCCTTGAACATGTCGCACAAAAATTGATGATAGCCGGGACCAACCCCGGAGGTTTCCGCATTCACCACGATATGATTCGGATGGAAAAGCGCGATCATCACGGGATGCGCAGCGGGGTGAAATGAAAGCTGCACCATGGCGACCTTCTTTTCCAGCTTTGGCTTCGCATCCGTTCCGTAGAGGACGTAGTTCTCCTCCTCATAGGCCGTGTGATAATCCTTGATCATGTCCTCCGCATAATTGTTCAGCGCTCCCGACAACTTGACGAGGTACTTCATCTGATCCTCAAACGCGCCCTTCTTGTAGGTGCCTTTGAGGGAGAGTGAGATGGCCATACGAAAATGCGCTCCGCGCGGGATGTGGGCGATGGGAAGGCGGGGGCGGGTTTTCACCCCCTGAACCCGATGCTGCCGGGTCCGTTAGGACGCTTTGAATTCCAGCGATAGTTTTTCTGATTCGGATGTTTTGCTGCACGCAAGGCGAACCGCAATCGCACCGCCTGCATATTTCAGGGTCAGCGCGCCCTTCTGGTGATCCACCGGGTACTCGCACACGATTTTGAGGGTTTTCACGAGGCGCTCGCGGATCGCCGCAGCGGGAGGATTGAGGTTCACGGTGTCGCCGGATTTTTTCGTCGCCGCGATCCGCATCACCGTGCCCTCCATGAACACAGTGGCACTGGCGGCATGCAGCGAAATGCAGGACGACAGCAGGGACTGCATTGCCTCCACACCGTCATTCGTTTCATCCAGCGGCGAGGCTGGTTCGTTGGGATGAATTCCGGCGCGAATGATGTCATAAAGCTCCCGCTGGGCGACGGGATTCAAGCGTTCGAAGAACGACACGAAATCATCGTCCCCAAGCGTGTACAATTTTTCGATCTGCTCGTGGACGCGCTCCATGGGCCACGCCGTCAGCGTCACGTTCAGGCCCGTCACGGCGGAGACAGGAGCGATCATGCGGCGCTCCCTTCCCGTTTCAATCGCCAGATGCAATTGATCCGCCGCCGCGAAGCGCAGCGGAACCGCGCGATACTTGAACGCCAGCAACCGCGGAAGCGCCATGATGAGCTTCAACTTTTCCTGATCCACCAGTTTTTCCGCCGGCGACTTCTGCTTTGGCGTCGCAGGCCCTTCGGTGGTCTGCGAAGCGGCGGCCCGCTGCTCTCCCGCCGCCTCCCCTTCGGGCATGTGGTGGCGAAGAATGTTCTTCATGCCGGGATAATCGCGCAGGATTTCCTCAATCGCCGCGTGCGCCTCCTGCCGCACACCCGAATCGGAATCCGTTCCCGCGAGGCGATCCAGGGCCTCCAACGACGCCGGGGCGCGATTCCAACCCAGCGCATTCGCCGCCGCGCGACGCGTGCGCACGTTGTCGGAATCCAACAACCTCATCAGCATTGGAATCGCGCGGTCGTCCATCGTCTTGCCCAGCAACCGCACAAGCACTGCCACGCGCGGGTTCTGTTCCTCCTCCAGAATGAACATCGAC
>JADZDZ010000201.1 GCA_020850785.1 Candidatus Sumerlaeota bacterium
AATCTGGGCTTCACGCCGGAAGTGCCGGAGTCGCTCGCAATGCTGGATTCACTGCCGGAAAAATACGAGCGCATGGCAGCGAACTACGATGCGTTCAGGAATTTTCTGAAGGCCAGCCACTGAGCCGCCCATCGCCACGGCTCATTTTCGTGGCCAACTGGCGATGACGCCCAGAATCCCAAGCCCCGCGAAGGACAACGGCGCAAGCAATGGCGGTCGAAATCCAATGCCGGGATTTCCGGTCGTTTTCCAGACGCTGAAGAGTTGCTTCACGTCTTCGACAAGACTTTCATCCACGTGGAACCAAACGCCCAGCAGGCCGACGGCAATGGAGCCTGCGAAAAGGGCCACGAGCGCGTAGCGCGCCCATTGCCTCTTCCAGAGTCCCCAACAAATGCCGCCGAGGAGCACCATCGTCAGCGAATAGATGATCGGTATCCACGGCTGCGGATGTTCCAGCACGCGGCGATGCTCGAAGCGGATGTCGAGCACCAGCATCACATAGCCGCCAAGTAGCGCGGCTGCCATCAGTCGTTCCTTGGAGAGCAAGGTGGTCGCTTAGTTTCCCTGCGCCACGAGCGCCGCAGTGCGCGGTGCACTGCCGACTTGTTGCTGCTGGCCTTCGGGGGCGGGGGCCGGTGTCGCCTTCACGATGAATTGTGTTTCCTTGCGGCTGGGCTGCAGCGCCCCCTGGGGCACTGTCTGCACGGCCACCGTGTAGGTGCCCGCCTCTGCGAATTCGGGAACCTGAAAGACCGACTGCATCTGGACGTCGCCGGTGTTGTCCGCCGCAAGCTGTTGTTCGCGCAGTTGGTTCCCATTGCGGGAAACGGTCACGTTCACCGCCGGTGGTGCGATCTGCTGCTGTGTGCCGCTTACTGCGCGAAGATTCATGTCCAGCGTCACCGGTTGGCCCGGTGCCAGTTCCGGAGGCGTCACGGCAACCTGCTGCACTTCGAGAACCGGTTGAAGAATCGGCGCTCCCTGCTGTTCCGCCTTCTGTTGAAGTTGTTGTTCGGTGGCGACCTGCTTTTCCTTCGTCTTGGACATGGCATAGCCCGCCACGCCGCCGGCCACGGCTCCTGCGCCTGCGCCGATCATGGCTCCCTGCTCACCGCCCACGGCGTAGCCGACCGCTCCGCCGATGATGGCACCGCCAATGGCGCCAAGCGCCGTGCCGCCCGTCTTGCTGGCGCAGCCTGACGTCGTCAGCGCAAAGGCAAGCATGATGAAGCAGCACAAAAAGCGACGAAGGATTGTGGTTTTCATGGGTGGGGGTCCTGCGCGTGGAATCCAATCGGGTTGAAATAGTGCGCCTTTTGCGGGCTTTGTCCAGCGGTTTGAAAGGCTTCCGCGCACAAGGCTGAAATCAGCCATAACTACCAACGTGCCGGGGGCAAATTCTCCTTTGCGTGAAAAAAAATCATCCCGTCGCGACCGCTCTCCGCTTTCGCCCCCGTGGTATCAATCCTGCTTGATCGCTGGGACACCTGAAGGAAGATGCAATAGACCTAAGGCCACTAAAACCAGCGCAGAATCATGCGATTTTGCCTGCAGGCATACCAGCGCCACCACGAAGCGGAAACAACCATCCAATGAACTTCTGTCGCAGCATCATCGGGCAGTCGTGCCGGAAGTTCGCTTATGCCACAATCATGGCGAGCGTCCTACTTGGTCCCGCCTTTGCCCAGGAAAAAAAAGCTGATGGGAAGAGCGCCCCGAAGGCGCAACCGCCCGCCCTCGTGCGCGTGGGGCATGCGAACCGCGCCGACGTTCCAATTGTGGTGAAGGCCATTGGAACCGTGGAACCCATGATGCGCGTCAACATTCAGTCACAGGTGGCGGGGCAGGTGGATCAGGTGCTTTTCACCGAAGGCCAGATGGTGAAGAAGGGCGACGTGCTGGTGAGGATTGATTCGCGCATGTTCGAAGCACGCGTGAATGAATTGCAGGCGAAGCTGGACCAGGATCGCGTGACGGCGAGGAACGCCCAGTGGAACTACGAACGCTACAAGGAGCTTGGCGCCACGGGCGCGGTGACGGCGTCGGACCTTCACAAGTACGAAGCGGAATATGACAGCGCGCAGGAAGCGATCAAGGCATCCGAGGCGGCGCTGGCGAGCGCAAAGCTGCAGGTTGGATATACAGTGATCAAGTCCCCGATGGATGGGCGCGCCGGTGCGCGGCAGATTGATCCGGGAAATATCGTGAAGGCGAACGAAGGAACCCCCTTCACCGAAATCATTCAGGTGGACCCGATCCAGGTTTCCTTCTCGGTGCCGGAACGCTACCTTGCGCAGATTCGCGACAGCCAGAAGAGCGCGCCGCTTTCCACGGAGGCGCTGATTGGCGGCGATGAGGCAAACAAGGTTCGCGGTGAACTCTTCTTCATCGACAATTCCGTCGATCGCGACACGGGAACGATCCGGCTGAAGGCACGCTTCGACAATGCAGACGCGAAACTCTGGCCGGGTGCATTCGTGACGGTGAACCTGACGATCGGAACGCGGAAGAATGCGCTGCTGGTTCCCCTGCAGGCAGTTCAGGCATCGCAGCATGGCTCCGTGGTCTTCGTCGTTGACAAGGAAATGAAGGCGCGGGTTGTGCCGGTGAAGGTGGTCGATACCCTGGAAAATGACGCCATCATTGAAGGCAGTTTGAACGATGATGATCGCGTCATCGTCGATGGGCATATTCGCGTGACGGAAGGGGGCGCGGTGAAGATCGCCGACGAGAAGGGAACGGCACCCTCTGCGGATGCGAAGGGCAATCAGCCCTCATGAACCCATCGCTGATTTTCATTCGTCGGCCCATCATGACGACACTGGTGATGTCGTCGCTGGTGTTCTTCGGGTGGTTTGCCTACAAGACGCTTCCCGTCAGCGACCTGCCGAACGTCGATTTCCCAACAATTTCCGTCAGCGCATCGCTTCCCGGTGCCAGCCCGGAAACCATGGCGTCCTCGGTGGCGACGCCGCTGGAGAAGCAGTTCTCCACCATTGCCGGCATCGATTCGATGAACTCCGTCAATAATCTTGGCTCCACGCAGATCACGATTCAGTTCAACCTTGATCGCGACATCGACGCGGCGGCGCTGGACGTGCAGTCCGCCATTGGCAAGGCCACGCGGTTGCTTCCGAAGGACATGCCGGCGCCGCCCAGCTACCAGAAGGTGAATCCCGCGGACCAGCCCATCCTCTACATGGGCCTTACGTCGGCCACGCTTCCCCTGTCGCAGGTGAACGAGTATGCGGAGACGCTGATTTCCCAGCGCCTTGCCACGATCAACGGCGTTGCGCAGGTGCAGATCATGGGATCGCAGAAGTACGCAGTGCGCATCAGCGTCGATCCCGATCGTTTGGCGTCCTACGGCATCAGCCTTGATGACGTGGCGCGCGCGATTGACAGCAACAACGTGAACCTCCCGACGGGAACGCTCTACGGCAAGGCGACGTCGTTCACCGTGCAGACGGACGGGCAGTTGCTGTCGGCGAAGGACTACGAGCCGATCATCATCGCCTACCGCAACGGCTCGCCGATCCACCTCCGCGATGTTGGGGTCGCGCGCGACAGCGTTGAGGACGAACGCAGCGCCGCATGGCTGACGGGAACGCGCAGCATCACGATGTCCATCCAGCGGCAGCCCGGCGCGAACACCGTGAAGGTCGTGGACGACATTCGCAAGGCGCTGCCGAAGATCGAGGCTCAACTGCCGCCCAGCGTGCAGTTGAAGATCATGTTCGACCGTTCGCAGACGATTCGCCATTCCATCGATGACGTTCAGCTTACGCTGCTGGGAACGATCGCGCTGGTGATTCTGGTGATCTTCATCTTCCTGCGCAACGTTTCCGCCACGGTGATTCCCGGCCTTGCGGTGCCGCTGTCGATCATCGGCACGTTCGGCTTCATGCACATGCTGGGAGCGGGCGTGAACAATCTTTCGCTGATGGCGCTCACGCTGTCAGTTGGCTTCGTCGTCGACGACGCGATTGTGATGCTGGAAAACATCGTGCGCCGCATGGAGCACGGTGAATCACCGATGGAGGCCTCCGTGCGCGGATCGAAGGAGATCGGATTCACGATCCTTTCGATGACGATCTCTCTGGTGGCGGTGTTCCTTCCGGTGCTGTTTCTCAGCGGCATCATCGGCCGCCTGCTGCACGAGTTCGCGATGGTGATCAGCATATCGATCCTGATTTCCGGGGTCGTGTCGCTGACGCTGACGCCGATGCTGTGCAGCCGCTTCCTGCGCCCCCACAATTCGGAGAGGAAGCCCGGCATTTTCTATCGCGCAACCGAGCGCGTGTTCGACGGCCTGCTGGCGCTCTACCGCTGGACGCTGGGGATCGCGATGAAGCTGCGGCTGGCGATGCTGCTCATTTCCTTCGTGTTGTTCGGACTCACCTATCACTTTTTCAAGGAAATCCCGAAGGGCTTCATTCCCGATGAGGACATTGGATCGCTGTTCGGCTCCACGGAGGCACGGCAGGGCATCTCCTTCGAGGAACTGGTCGAACGCCAGAAGATCGCCGCAGAAATGGCGCGCCGCCATCCCGCCGTTGAGAACGTGATGTCCAGCGTCAGCAGCGGCGGCAGCAACGCGGCGAACACGGGACGCCTGTTTGTGCGCCTGAAGGATCGCCGCGAGCGGGAGCACGCCAGCAAGGTGCTGGAGGATTTGCGCAAGGAGTTCGCAACGATTCCCGGCCTGAAGGTTTTCCTCCAGATTCCCCCCGTGATCCGCATTGGTGGCCAACTAAGCAAGAGCCAGTATCAGATGACACTGCTGGGCCAGGACACGGATGAACTCAATCGTTCCGCCCAGGAATTGGAAGCGCGCATGCGCACCATGTCGGAGTTGCAGGACGTCTCCTCGGACCTTCAACTGAAGAATCCCGAAGTCCATGTTTCCATTGATCGTGAGAAGGCGTCGTCGCTTGGCATCTCCGCGCAGGACATCGAACAGACGCTCTACAACGCCTACGGCACGCGGCAGGTCTCGACGATCTTTGCGCCCAACAACCAATACCGCGTCATCCTTGAAGTGGATCGAAAGTTCCAAATGGCGCCCGAAAACCTGAAGGGTCTTTACCTGCGTTCCGCCGCGGGCCAATTGGTGCCGCTGGAAACCATCGCGAAGATTGAGCGCTCTGTGGGTCCGCTTTCCGTTTCCCACTTCGGACAACTGACCTCGGTCACGCTCTCCTTCAACCTGAAGGCGGGTGTGTCCCTCGGTCAGGCGATGGATGCGGTGAAGGCCGCGGGCGATGAAATTCTTCCCGCATCCGTCACGATGATTCCCGTCGGCACGGCGCAGGTGTTTCAGAACTCCATGTCCGGCCTGTTGCTGCTCGTGCTGATGTCGCTCGTCGTGATCTACCTGATCCTCGGCATCCTGTACGAAAGTTTCATCCATCCCATCACGATCCTGTCCGGACTGCCGTCTGCGGCGCTCGGCGCGCTGCTCACGCTGATGCTCTTCAAGTCGGACCTGAACCTTTACGGCTTTGTCGGCATCATCATGCTGGTCGGCATCGTGAAGAAGAACGCGATCATGATGATCGACTTCGCGCTGGAGGCGCAGCGCAACGAGGGGAAGGAGCCGGAGGATGCCATCATTCAGGGATGCCTCGTGCGCTTCCGCCCCATCATGATGACGACGGCGGCGGCGCTGGTGGGAACGCTGCCGATTGCGCTCGGTTGGGGCGCCGGTGCGGAGTCGCGTCGTCCGCTGGGACTCGCGGTGGTGGGGGGCCTTGCGGTGTCGCAGTTGCTAACGCTCTACTTCACGCCCGTGTATTACATCTACTTCGAGAAAATGATGCGTGGGCTTCGCAAGCTGCGTGGCCGGTTGTTCCCTCCCAAGGGTGGCCAGCGGAGCCCGGCGCCAATGCCCGATCCTCCCGTGGTGGAACTTGGAGAGTCCGCCAATGCGGAGCGAACGGATCGCGAATTGATCCGCGCCGAGGCCAAACCCCAACCGGCAACATGAGGAAAACCCCGCATTGTTGAAGGATTTTACCAACGGTACGCATTTCGGTGGCTTTGGTTTGTCGCAAATTCCCTTGTACCTGAAGGCGGGCGCCAAGAACCTTCCACTTCATCAAAACTTGCACCTCACAAGGAAATTTTTATGAAGAAAATGCTGACGGTTGGTATCGCGTGTCTGGCGGTTTCGCTGGCAATTGCCTGCGCGGAAGTTGATCGCGGCTCTGCCCAGGCAACGGCGCAGGCTCCGGAAGCCGCGCGCGTTGAAGTTCTTTCCATTCCCTACAATGCGGCGCTGCCGAAGTACGTGGTCGCCGTGGAGCCGTTCCAGTACGGCGCCGCCGGTGTCACCTCCGGCGCGGCGGAAGGTTCCAACATCTACAACCAGCCCGGCGCGCAGATCGGCCCCGGCATCTCCGCCCAGTTGACGACGGCGCTCACGCGCGCGGGAAACATTTCCGTTGTTGAGCTGGATGCGCTGACAAAGAACGCCGATGGCACCTACGCGACCAAGCTGCAGGAAGGCGAGATCGGCCCCTTCATCATTCGCGGCACAGTGACGGAGTTCAATGAGACGGCGGACCTGTCCGGCCAGAAGCGCGGCGGTTCCGCAGGCGCCCTTGGCCACGGCATGAGCATCATCGGTGGCGCCACGGGATCGAGCACGCTTTCCGCAACGGGTGGCGTGACCTCCGCGGCGAACCCCACGGTGGAAAATGAGAAGGTGAAGCGCAGCGGCATGGTTGGCCTCGACCTGAAGCTGGTGGACGGCCGCACCAACCGCATCGTCCGGGGCTACAATTCCTCCGGCTCCTTCACGACCGTGGCGGCAAAGAGCAACATGAAGGTCTTTGGCGTTGGCGGCGAAGACAGCGAGTTCGCGGCAAGCGCGCTCGGCCAGGCAACACGCCAGGCGATGAACGACGCATTGAAGCAGACGGCTGAAGTCCTCAGCTCCGTCGCGAAGTGATCACCAAGAAAGTCATGCACAAAACAGCAAGCCGTTCCGGAAAACCGGGACGGCTTTTTTCTTTTGCCGGGTGGATTCTCTGCGCCATCATGATGGCATCGGCCGCCATCGCATCGGCGCAGGTTGAAAAGTATCGCAGCGTTTCCGCGACGCAGATTTCCCCCGGCCTGCGCGCCGGTGTCGTGATGTTCACAAGTCAGCAGGGCGCCGTGCGCATGGGGTTTGTGGAGGCGACGCTGGGGACCAATCACCTGAGCGCGGAGGCGGTTTGTTCCCCCGCAGGGCCTCTCGCTTCCGCCCGCCTTGAGGACCTTGCCGCAGCGGTGGGCGCGAAGTCGCTGGTGGGGATCGACCTGCCGCCTCCTGCAGGCGCGCCCAAGGAGTTCGCCGGGGTGTACTACAGCAGGAACTCGCTGCTGGCGTGGCCCGCCGCCGACCGCTGGCACCTTACGGTTTTTGCCGACGGCGCCTGCATGATCGAGCAGCCCGCAGTTGGCGCGGGCAGGATCACGTTCGGCAACGGCGCGACCCTGGGCCTGATGTCGATCAATGGCGAACTACCGACCAATGGGACAATGGCGTCTGTCTATACAGGAAGGCTTGGCGCGTCCGATTCGCCCATCGTGGAATGGCCGCGCGACGTGAAGGGGGCGCTGCTTGTCCCCGTGCGCGACGGCGTATCGGTGAATGGAAATTTTCTTCCGCAGGAAGGCTCCGACGTGCGCTTTCGCGTCCTGCGAATTCTGGAGCGTGATGAACTGAAGTGCGGGGACGGGCAGGCGCTTCTCGTATTTCGTGACTCCATGGGCGACGGAGTGTTCGCCGATGCGGAGTTCGCCACTATTGCCGTCGATTTTCCGGCGGCCATGCGGCCCGCAACATTCACGCTTCCCATCGGCGATCCACTGATGATCAACGGTGCGCTGGCGCAGGGGGTGAATGCGGACAAGGTCGTCATGAATGTCATCGCGGTCGATGGAAGTGCAAAGAAGGTGATCGCCTTTTCGCCTGCGGAACCGGGTGCGCGAGGGCCGCAACTAACCGCCGGGCAGTTGGTGGAATACCTGCGCGAACTCAAATACACCCGCGCGCATTTTCTCTCCGACCGGCAGCCGGCACTGCTCGCCGACGCTGGCAACAGCGACATGCAGAAGGAGCTGGAGGCAACGCGCGCGAGGACGGCGCTGGCGTTTGTGCCGAAGGCCGCAAAGCTGCAGACCGCGCCCGGCAACGCGGACTTGTTCGCAATCAAGGGGATTGCCATCCAGCCGCTGGGTCGCGAATTCCCCGCGAACATGGCGGGCGCATTGACGGACCTGCGCAGCGCGCCGTCTCCCGACCTGACGCAGTTCTGGGCAGTTCCCTTCGTGCGCACGGATTCGCTGGCGTCGTTGCAGGATGATCCGAACACGCTGCTGATCGCGCTTCCCAAGCCCACGCGTGTTGGTGCGCTGGAAATCGTCAATGCGGAGGCGGTGGGGTTCTCTCCGCAGTTTGACCTGAAGCACTTCCGCATTCTGGGCAGGGCGAAGAAGGATGCCGCGTGGCAGTTGCTGAAGGAAAAGGATGCGGAATCACCGGCCGCGCGTTACCTTGTTCCGCTGGACAATGCGCCGATACTGCTGGAAATGCGGTTGCAAATCGTGGAGCCGAACTTCCTGCCCCAAGGGGACGTGGCGCGCATCAGCGAACTGATCGTTTGGGGAACGGAAGCGGGCCTTTAAGGCGTTCGTTGCCGCTTGATCCTGTCCTGTCCGCCGCGAATACTCAGCGCCATGCAACAGGATCGGAACACGCGCCCGTGAAGCTGCCAGAGGCAAGGAATCGCGCGCGGGATTTGCGCGACCGGATAAACCATCACAACGATTTGTATTACCGCGCCGCCGCGCCGGAAATTTCCGACCGCGAGTACGACCTGTTGGTGGAGGAGTTGGAAAGACTGGAGGCGGAATTCCCCCAGTTGAAGTCAGCCGACTCCCCGACCGCGCGCGTGGGAAGCGATGCCACGGAGGGCTTCGTTTCCGTCCCGCATCGTGCGCCAATGCTGAGCATCAGCAACACCTATTCGCCGGATGAACTTCAGCACTTCGACGAAAGCCTTCACCGCGCGTTGGCGCTGCCCGATGACGAAGTGATTGAATACAACGTGGAACTGAAGATCGACGGCGTTGCGGTTTCGCTCGTGTATGAGGACGGTGCGCTGGCCCGCGCCGTCACGCGCGGCGATGGGGCGAAGGGTGACGACATCACCACCAACGTTCGCACGATCAAAAGCATTCCGGAAAGGCTCGCCCAAAGGATCAGCGGCACGCTGGACGTGAGGGCGGAAATCTACTTCGAGCGGAGCGAGTTCGACCGCATCAACGAGCAGCGCGCACGCGAGGACCTTCCGCCGCTCAGCAACCCGCGGAACGCGGCGACGGGAACGCTGAAGATGCTCGACACGCGCGTCGTCGCGCAGCGTCCCCTTGCCTACTTCGCCCATGGCATTGGTTTCACCGACGTCGCGAAGCTTCCCGCGAAGCATTCGGAATTGATGGAATTTTACGACGCACTGGGCCTGCGCGTGAATCCCCACACGAAGGTTGTTCACGGCGTTGCGGGAATGCTTTCCATGGTCAGCGCGTGGGAGGACAGGCGAACGACGCTGGGGTACGACACGGACGGCCTCGTGATGAAGGTGAACCGCCGCGATTGGCAGCGCGATCTTGGCGTGCGATCGAAGAGCGTGCGCTGGGCCGTGGCATACAAGTTCAGCGCGGAACAGGCGGAAACAATCCTCGAAGAGGTGACGTGGCAGGTGGGACGCACGGGCGCCGTGACGCCGGTCGCGAACCTGCGCCCCGTGCACCTTGCGGGGACGATCGTGAAGCGCGCGACGCTGCACAACATCGACGAGCTTGGCCGCCTCGGCATTCGCGTGGGCGACAGCGTCATCATCGAGAAGGCCGGCGAAATCATTCCCAAGGTTGTCCGCGTCCTTGAATCGAGGCGCAGCGGCGCGGAAACCCCCATTCACATCCCGGCGCATTGTCCGTCGTGCGCGTCGGAACTCGTGCGCAGCGACGAGGAGGTTGCGCTGCGATGCGTGAACAGCGCCTGCCCCGCGCAGGTGCGCGAGCGCATCCGCCACTACGCGTCGCGCCACGCCATGGACATCGACGGCCTCGGCGAAAAAATCGTCGATCAACTTGTTGAGGCGGGATTGATCAACGACATTTCCGACGTGTACAAGCTGACGAGCGCGCAGTTGCAGGAACTGGATCGCTTCGCGGAAAAATCCGCCGACAACCTGATTAAGGGAATCGACGACAGTCGCAGCCGTCCCCTTGCGCAATTCCTGTTCGGCATTGGCATCCGCATGGTGGGCGAATCCACCGCCGCAGACCTGGCGCGGCATTTCGGAAAGCTGGAGAAGTTTCGCAATACCACCTTCGAGGAACTCGTCGCCATCGACGGCGTCGGTGACACGGTCGCGAAGAGCATCGTTGAGTTTCTTTCGCACAGGGAAAACCGGGAGTTGCTTGATCGTCTGGCCGCTTTCGGCGTGCATCCCGCCGAGGACCAATCCGCCGCGGAGCGGGAGGCGCATCGCAGCGAAATTTTCGACGGCAGGACCTTCGTGCTGACGGGGGAGTTGGAGGCCATGACGCGCGATAAGGCAAAGCGCGAGGTGGAAAAACGCGGTGGAACCGTCAGCGGGTCCGTGAGCAGGAAAACGAGCGTGGTTGTTGCCGGTGAAAATGCGGGAAGCAAACTGACAAAGGCGCAGGAATTGAAGATCACGATCTGGGACGAAGCCCAGTTCGTGAAGGCGCTGTCACAGTGAGGGCCGCCTGATTGTTTCCATTCTCCATCGACCGTGAAGATCGCCGCGCGTTGCTGCTGTTGGCAGCGACCGCCCTGCTGGAGGTGTGTCTCCTCTTCGTCGTCGCCTGGAAGGCCGCCGGCGGGCACTTCATGCTGCCGCTGGATGATGCGTATATACACTTGCAGTATGCAAGGCAGGCGGCCCATGGCGATCCGCTTGTCTATACAAGTGGGATGCAGCCATCGGCGGGCATGACCAGTCCCTTCTACGTGCTGCTGCTCGTGCCGGCGATGATCGCGGGAATGACCGGGGTGAAGGGCGCTCTCGCGGCTTTCGCGCTCGGCGCGGTGCTGTGGCCGCTGCTGGTGGTTTGGGCGTACCAGCTTGCAAAGCGCCTCGCCAACCAGGCGTGCGCGCTGATCGCCGCGTCACTGGTTCTGGCGAATGGCCACCTGCTGTGGTGCTCGCTGAGCGGCATGGAGACGGCGCTCTTTTCCGTGCTCGTGGTGGGCGCGTTGCTCGCGGCGCAGGTGTTCTGGCGCACGGAGCAGGGCCACGCGCGGTTGCTCCTGATAGCATGCCTTGCGCTGCTTCCCCTTACGCGGCCGGAGGGTGCGCTGGTTGCCGTCGCGTTCCTCGCGGTGTTGCTGCTGCGAAGGGGGGAAACACCGCGCATCAGCGCCATCGCGCCGCTCCTTGCGCTGGTGCCGCTGGCGGCATGGTTGGGACTGTTGAAGTACGCCACGGGCGACTGGCGTCCTGCGGGACTGACCATCAAGGGTCTTGTGTCGCATCCGTATATACGCCCCTGGGAGGCGGTGGGCTTCGCCTCCGAAACGCTCTCGTCCATCGCAACGCGCTTCTACGCGAACGAAATTCCCGACGATGCCTACGCGGCCTTCAAGGGAACGCGATCGATGCCCTATGTGCCGGTTGGCCTTGGGCTGCTGGCCGCATTCGGCGCCGCGTTCGCGGTCATCACGGAGTTTCGCGCGCGCCGCTTCGGAGGCGGCACGTTGCTCGCCATCGTGTGGATCGCGGGATTGTGCAGCGTCGCCGCGTCGTGGATTCCCTTCGTTCACCAGCAGCGTTATCTGGCGCCATGGACGGTGCCCGCGATTCTGCTCGCGACGATGGCGCTGCGTCGCATCGGCCAACTTTTCCAGCAACTGGAGCAGACAGCCGTGACGGCCGGCGGCATTGCGCTGATTGTTTTGTCGCTGCCTTCGGTGGGCTTTTGGATGGCGGAGTACGGCCGCAACAGCCGCGACATCTACAACCTGCTTCGCGTCGGATCGTTCCCGCTGCAGGAGGAACGGCGCCCCATCGCCGTCACCGATGCCGGTGTGCTGGCCTACTATTCCAACGCGCCAGTGTATGACTTGGTCGGTTTGTGCTCGCGCGAATTCACGAAATCCACGCTGCAGGGCGAAGGCGCCACCCTCGACGCGCTGCGCCTGCTCCCAACGGAGCGGCGTCCGCATTCCGTCGTCACCTATCGCGAATGGTTTTCGTCCAATTTTCCCCTGAAGCCCGCATCATGGACTGTCAGCATTCCCCGAACGTCCATCACGTCGGGCACTTCGCTCGGCATGTTTGAGATCGATTGGGACGCGATTGATCGCGCCGGCGAGGCGCCGCCGATCGTGGGTTCCCGTGTCATCCTCGAAGTGGACGTGGCGAGCGGGCAGAGCGAACGCGCCGCCGCCTACCGCGCGCATTTTGATGATTACGAGCGCGATCCGAAGGCGTGGCCGCAGCCCCTTGCGCCGGTGCTTGATTTTTCCCGCGAGAATGATTCCGACACCAGCGCCACCATGCCCATGCTTGCGGGCGCCGACGGTGCGCGTCGCGTCATTGCGGATGAGTTTCAACTTCGCGCGCCGGAAACGCGGGGTGATCTTCACCTCGTCATGCGCGCAATTGAGGCGGGGGCATCGGAATCCACGCCGATGGATTCGGGCTTCGTGATTTCCGCGACATCGCGAAGCACCGGCTTCCGGGCGCTGCTCCCTCCCGATGCGGGAGGCGATTTTATCGGCAGCGGTCTCGTTGTCTATCCGCTGAATGATCTTCTGGATCGCGCCGGTGGAAGCGAATGGGTGATCACGGTGGAAGCTGTTCCTGCTGGCGCCCCATTCATCAGCAGTCACTATTGGATTATCGAAACGCGACACGAAGGAGTTTCACAATGAGCTTTGACTTCAAGAATCCCATTCCCCGGTTTGTCTATACGGAGCGCCTCACGCGGGAGCAGCGGGATGCCCATATCGCAACGTTGGTCGCCTTTCCGCAGCGCCTGGCGGATGCGGTGAAGGGGCTGACCAACGAGCAACTCGATCAGTCCTATCGCGAGGGTGGTTGGACAATTCGTCAACTGGTCCACCACATCGCCGACGCGAACGGACACTTCAATTTCCGCTTCCGCTACGCCATGACGGAGGAAGATCCCGCCATCAAGGCGTTCAATGAAAACAAGTGGGCGGAACTTGACGACGCGAAGCGCGCGCCGCTCGAACCGTCGCTTGTCCTACTGCGCGGGATTCACGCCCGCTGGGTGCTCTTGTTGCGCTCACTGAAGGACGAGGATTTTTCGCGCCAGTTCATTCACCCTGTCTACGGCGCCATGCCGCTGGACCGCGCCGTCGGAATGTATGCGTGGCATTCGCTTCATCATCTGGCGCAGATTGAGGGACTCATCGCACAGAAAGGCTGGAAATAATGGCTGTCAAAGTCACCTCGCGCCCCCTCGCCGATGTTTCCGCGGACGCGATCATCGCGCTGCATGACGGTGGGAAATTGTTCGCGCATAGCGCCAATGCGCTCCTGAGAAAGCACTTTGAATCTTTCGCGAAGGCAGTGAAGGAGAAGAAGTCCAAGCGTGAATGGTTCTGCACCCTCGCAACGGCGGCTGGCGTGCGCGCGAAGTACCTGCTGCTGGAAAGCACCAACTTTGGCGCGACGGGGATGCCGGGCGATGAAGCGTTGAAGAGCGCCGCAGCCCGCGCTGTTGCGCTGTGTCGCGATCACGGCATCACGAAGGTTGCCTTCGCGTGCCATTGCGACGATGCGGCCCGTGTTGCGAGCGCGATTCTGGAGGGCGCGCTGCTCGGCGATTTCCACGACGTGCGCTTCAAGGGGACTGCTGGCAAGCGGGAGGCGCGGCCATCGCTCGCGTTGGAGTTTGTTGTGAATCCCGGCGATGAAGAATCCGTCCGCGAGGCACTTTCACAGGCGGAAATCATCGTGGAGGCGCAGAATCACGCGCGCGAACTGACCAATGCGCCGCATCACGTGCTGACGCCCCAGGCGATGGCGGCTTATGCGACGGCGCTGGCCCGCAGGCACAAGATCGAATGCACGGTGTTGAACGAGAAACAATTGCAGAAGATGGGCTATCTTCCCACCTGGGAGGTTGGTCGCGGCAGCGAGTACCCGCCCCGCATGATGGTGCTGCGCTACAGGCCAAAGCGCACCGCGATCAAGGAACACATCGCGCTCGTGGGAAAGGGGATGACCTACGATACGGGTGGCCTTTGCATCAAGGGACGGCCCGACATGCATCGCATGAACAACGACATGGGCGGGGCTGCGGCGGTGCTCGGCGCGCTGGAGGCAATTGCGCGCCTGAAACTTCCCGTGCGCGTCACCGTCATCATTGCATCAGCGCACAATGCGGTGGACGGCGCCGCGTACCATCCCGGCGCGATCCTGAAGGCACGCAACGGCAAGACGATCTACATCGAAAACACCGATGCGGAAGGCCGCCTGATTCTGTCCGATTGTTTTTATCGCGCGGGGGAGGAAAAGGCCGACATCATGTGGGACTTCGCCACGCTGACGGGCGCCGTTTCCGCCGCGCTGGGGCCGAACATTGCGGGTCTCTTCACGGATGATCTTGCACTGCGCCAGTTGTTCATGGAGGCCGCCGGCGACACCGGTGACAACCTGTGGCCGCTTCCGCTGGTGCCGGAGTACGAACCCTCGCTGAAGCACAACCTTGCGGACCTCAACAACATGTCTTCGGAGACTGCGGGAAATGGTCTTCACGCGGCGAATTTTCTGAAGGCCTTCGTGCCGGAGAAGATGCGCTGGGTGCATGTGGACATCGCTGGTGTTGCGGCATTCACGAAGCCGCGCCGCTATTTCCGCACCGGCGGCACGGGCTTCGGTGTGCGACTGATCGTGGAGGCGCTGCGACGACTCACCGCCCGATAGCGTCTGCGAGGCCCCTACCCCGCGCTTGACTTTGACCCCTGCGGGTCGTTTCCTAGCGGCAGGATAGAGGCTTTTTCATGCCGTATATGCGGCGCATCATCGTCGCAGCGTTCCTTCTCCTCACGATTTCGCTCACCGCGTGCAGCACGCGGCGGGGCTTCGTTTCCGCGTACGCAAAGGATGCCCTTCAGTCGAACGAGCAGCGCGTGTCGTCGCGGGAGGACCTGCAGCGCGTCCTCCGGCAGCGCACCCGCGACCATGACGAATTGTGGGTGAAGTCCGGTATCACCGTTCGTTCTTCGAATACATCACGGAAGATTTTCTTCACCTCCGTGGTCATGTATCAGGCGCCCGACAAGCTGCGCTTCGCCGGCAGTCGCGTTCCCGTGGGCACGTTGTTTGACGTGCTGCTGCTGGGGGAGCGCGCGATGGTTTTCTTCAATCGCGAAGGGACCCTCTTCGTCGGCAGCGCCGATGAACTTGCGGAAAAGAGCGGCGCCATTGGTGGCCTCTCGCCGCGGGACCTTGTGTCGGCGGCGCTGATTCAGCAGCAACTGAAGGAAGTGTTGGAATCCCACCAGCCATGTTTGGTGGAGCCGCAGGGCCCCGATCATCTGCTGGTCGCGACGCGGCGTGCCAACCACCAGAACATTTTCTTCATGGTGCGGCGCGCGGACGGACTGGTGCAGGAAACACTGGTGCGCAACGCCGCGGGGGAGGACCAACTCCGCATTCGCTACAGGAAGTATGAGATGGTGGAGGACGGGGAAACAAAGGTGCTTGAACCGTTCCCCACGGAAATGGAACTCGAAATTGCATCGCAGGGAGTGACGATCAGCGCGGAGGTGGGCGAGTACCGCCTTCATCCGAAGCTGAATTTCTCCCCCCAGCGTGCGCGGCGCACCTACCCCATGTCCGCGATGCAGTTCAGCGAGGACTTCTGATGCGCGGAGTCATTCGCTATCTGGGACGGAAATCCAGCCGCCACCCAATCCTGTTTCTCGGCGTCGTGCTCCTGCTGACGGTGCTTGCCGGCTATTCGGCGTGGACGCGCCTGCGCATTCGCATGGACGTCGTGGACCTTCTCCCAAGCGATTCGGAGATCGTTCGCGAAACGCGCATGGCAGACTTGGATTTCGGCGGTGGCGACTTCGTGCTTGCCGTGATTGAAATCAAGAAGAATGCGCCAGCGGCCATTCAGGCTGATCCCAACGCGTTCTTCGACACGATCAAGCCGGAAATTTTTCACGCATTTCAGGACCTGCGATTCTTCCGCCGCGGCGTTGCGCGGCTGCGGCCCCGCGATGTGGCGGGCTTTCACGGCAATGATGCCTCACTGGTCACGCTGATGAATGACCAGGATTTTGATCGTCTTGAAGCGCAGATTTTTCCCTCCGGCATGGGGAAGACGATCAAGGATGTCGCCCAAACTGTCAACTTGCTGAAGATCATGGGATCGCAGCCCGCCGCGATGGCCACGCTGGCTGCCCTGCAACTGGACCCCTTCGGCGTGGAGACCATCCTTGCCTCCCACTCCGTTATCCTCGCCGGCCCGCTGAAGTCCCAGTACCGCGACGGATTCTATTTCTCCTCCGACAACCAGATGATGCTGCACCTGCTGTGGCCCGCTTCGCCCTCCACGGACGTGTTGGACGCGCGTGAGCTGGTTCAATTTCTGGAGGAAACCCGCGAGGGGCTTTACCTGCGAAATCCCTCATGGCGCGATGCGATCGACATTGAATTCATCGGGCCGCACATTGAGAACGCGGCGGGCGTGGAGGGCATTCGTCGCAACCTGCTGACCACCTCCATCGTCAGCGTCATCGCGATCCTGCTCCTGTTCGTGATCGCATTCCGCCAGCCGGAGGGTTTGCTGTTCATCGCGATCCCCCTCATCGTTGGCATCACGTGGACGCTGGGCCTGACGAGTCTTTTCGTTCCGGAGATCACGCAGATCACGCTGATTTTCGCGGCGGTGATCATTGCGCTCGGCATCGATTTTTCCATCCACATTTACAACCGCTACCTTGAGGACATGCGCGGCGGCAAATCCGTGGACCGCGCGCTGCGCAATGCCCTGATGCACACGGCGCCGTCGATCTTGGCGGGCGCCATGAGCGCGGGCCTCGCGTTCTTTGGCATGCTGCTGACGCGCTTTCAGGGCTTCCAGCAATTTGGCCTCTTCGGCGGCATCGGAATTTTTCTGTCACTGCTCGCGGTCGTCCTGACGCTGCCACCGCTGATGATCCTGTTCGCAGCGTCCACCGGCAGAATTCGCGGCGGGGCGCTGGCGACGTTCGGGCTCAAGAAGGTCAGCTTCACCGTGCAGTCCTATCCCCGCATGACGGTCGCGGCCTGCATGAGCATGATCGTGTTCCTGGGAATGCACGCGCAGAGCGTATCCTTCAACGAGGACTTCCAAACACTGCGGCAGCCGCCGGACAAGTATCTGAAGCTCATCGCGCGCATTCGCGAACACTTCCTGCTTCCCTCAAATCAGGTGCTGGTGATCACGGAGGCGCGCGAACTGGACAAGGTGCTGGAGAACAACGACCAGATTTACCGCAACCTTGCGTCGATGCAGGACCTCTATCACTTCGCCGCGATCGATTCGCTTCGCGACATTTTCCCATCGCCGAAGACGCAGCGCGAGAACCTGACGCGCGTGGCGGAGTGGAAGGTTGATCGCATGATTACGGAACTGCGCGCCAATCAGGGGGAAAATGCCGCACTGCCGCCGCAGTTCTTTGAGCCGTTCATCGAGCGCCTGACCCTCCTGCAGCAGGAATGCAAGGCGGCCCTTGCCAATCCGCAAACCCGCATCAGTCGTGAAACCGTGGAGGATCGCACCTTCATCGACATTGTTCGTGGCTACCTGACGAACGACAAACGCTTCAATAATTTCCGCGTCCTCACGCGCGTCTATCCCCAGCCCGACAACGCGTGGGAGCAGGAAATTCCCGCAACATTCATCGAACGTCTGCAGGCAAACGTGACGGACACGCCGCTGGTTCTGGGGAATGCCCGTCTGTCCTCCGAACTGCAAAGCGTCGTGCAGGTTGATCTGTCGCGGGTGATTCTGGTCGTGTTCCTCGCCGTCGGTCTCTATCTCTTCATCTACTTCCGCAGCTACAAGCGCGCCGTGCTGGCGATGATTCCCGTCCTGTGCGGATTGATTTGCATGCTTGGCGTGATGTCGATGCTCGGCCTGCAGTTGAACTACTTGAACGTGGTCGCGATTCCCATGATCATCGGCTTCGCCGTGGACAGCGGCATTCACCTGGTGGAGCGCTTCTTCGAAGGCGGACGGAACAACCTGCAACTTGCCATCGAGCGCACCGGCCGCGCCATCGTCATCGCCAGCCTCACCACGATTTTCGGCTTCGGATCGCTCAGCATTGCGGGCTTCCAAAGCATTCGCGAAATTGGCATCCTTTCCATCATCGGCGTCACCGGCGGATTGTTCGCCACGGTCATTTTCCTCCCGGCGCTTCTTCGCATGATCGACAAGCGTTACCGCTACGCGGGCGGCCCCGGCGACGACATCGGCTGACATTTCCCCCTTGAATGGCGACGCGCGCCGAAGAAGATCGCGCCCGCACGAATCGCCCGCCCATGAATCTTTCCGCACAGTATGACGTGATTGTTGTTGGTGGCGGTCACGCCGGAATCGAAGCCGCCCACGCCGCCGCGCGCATGGGGTGCGACACGTTGCTGCTCACCATGGACAGCGGCGCCATTGGGCGCATGTCCTGCAATCCCGCCATGGGCGGCCTTGCGAAGGGGCACGTTGTGCGTGAAATTGATGCCCTCGGTGGCGTAATGGCGCGCGCAACGGATGCTGCGGGTCTCCAGTTCCGCATTCTCAATCGCAGCAAGGGGCAGGCGGTTCAGGCGCCGCGCGTGCAGTGCGACAAGGATGTCTACTCCGCGTGGATGCGGCAGTTTCTTGCCACCGTGCCACGCCTTTCCATCGCCGGCGCCATGGCCACCGCGATCATTCACGATCACGGAACAATCCGCGGCATCATCACGGAGGACGGAAGCACCGTCCGCTGCCGCGCGTTGATTCTGACCACGGGCACCTTCCTCGACAGCGTCATGCACTGCGGCGGCGATCAGTCGCAGGGAGGCCGCGTTGGCGAACGATCAGCCGACAAGCTCTCCCGCAGTTTTCTGGAACTGGGTTTGGAAACAGGACGTTTGAAGACGGGGACGCCGTGCCGCCTGTGGAGCCGCTCCATCGATTTTTCCGTGCTTCAGGAACAACCGGGTGACGATCCGCCGGAACCGATGAGCTACCGGACGACATCGCTGAATGTTGTGCAGTTGCTTTGCCACATCACCGCCACCAACGAACACACGCACGACATCATCCGCGGAAATCTGGACAAGTCGCCAATGTTCTGCGGCCAGATCAGCAGCGTTGGCCCGCGCTACTGCCCCTCCATCGAGGACAAGGTCGTGCGCTTCGCCGAGAAGACAACGCACCAGATTTTTCTGGAGCCGGAAACACGCGGCGGCGAGACGATCTATCCAAACGGAATTTCCACAAGCATGCCCGCCGCCGTGCAGGAGCAGTTTGTGCGCACGATTCCCGGCCTTGAGCGCGCCGAATTCGCGCGCTACGGCTACGCGGTGGAATACACGTACGTTCCTCCGCGCCAGCTTCATCACACGTTGGAGGCGAAGAGCATCGCGGGATTGTACCTTGCGGGGCAGATCAATGGCACCTCAGGCTACGAGGAGGCGGCCGGCCAGGGGATCATCGCCGGCATCAATGCCGCTCTGAAGATCAGCGGCGCGGAGCCGTTGTTGCTTCGCCGCGATGAGGCCTACATCGCCGTGATGATCGACGATCTTCTCACGAAAAACCACCGCGAACCGTACCG
Organism: Candidatus Sumerlaeota bacterium; assembly: GCA_020850785.1. Lineage (GTDB taxonomy): Bacteria > Sumerlaeota > Sumerlaeia > SLMS01 > SLMS01 > JADZDZ01. The sequence goes on from JADZDZ010000201.1 coordinate 19,880, forward strand.
CCTCTTCACAAGCCGCGCGGAGCATCGGCTGTTGCTGCGGTCCGACAATGCGGACATTCGTCTGCTGCCGCACGCGGAGCGCATCGGCCTGCTCAGCGAGGCGGAACTGCATGAAACGCGCGCGCTCGCTGAAGCGGTGGAATCGCGCGCGGAATACCTGCGCGAAACGCCGATGCGTCCCAGCGAAATTGATTGGGATTCCGAGGCCGCCAGTGGTCTGGACAAGCCGGACAAGGGGGTGACGCTGGCGCAGTATTTGTCGCGCCCCGGCATGAGCTACGCGCAGTTGTGCGCCATCATTCCCACCTTGCAGCGCGATGATACGATGCCGCGACTCGCGGATTTGGTGGAGAATGAAGTGCGCTACGAAGGCTACCTGAAGAAGCAGCGCAGCCTCGTTGAGCGCGCGCGTTCCATGGAGGAGGCCGCGCTTCCCGACTCCATCGACTACTCACGGATTCCGTCGCTGCGTCATGAGGCGATGCTGCAACTGACAAAATTCCGCCCCGACACGTTGGGCGCAGCGGGGCGGTTGGCGGGCGTCAATCCCTCTGACGTGGCGGTGTTGATGATCGAAATGCGCCGCCGCGAACTCAGCGGCGCGTGATCAGAGCGGCGCCTTCTCCTCGTCGCCTTCCGCGCCGATCACAACGCGCTTCCCCTTGATCAGCAGCTCCACTTCCTCGCCCACGAGAATTTGTGCGCGATGATTTGGAAAGCGACGCAGCAGGTCGTAGTAGGCGTTGGACAGATACTTGATCTTCACCGTCGGCTCGTTTCCCGTCAGCGAGGAGTCAATCCAGCGCGCGCTGGCGCTTGCCCGGCGGAAGCTCACACCCTTCACGACAGCCGTTTCGCTCTCATCGTCCTTTGATTTTTTGACTTCCTTCGGGGCAAAGACATCCGCGTTGGAACGCTGGCGATTCGCCTCCTGCGCGATGGAAAAATTCACGGAAGCGCTGCCGCTGGGCGCGCTCAGGGCGCTCATCTCGCGCAGCTGTCCTCTGGCCGCCGTGTTGCGCGAATCCGTTGCCATGGCATACTCCTCATCCGGCGCGGCGAACATGCTCGTGTAGGGCGTGACGATGGAGAACTCGCGCGCCAGCGCAATCACCTCGTCCTTCAATTCCTTCGATTCCCCATGCAGGCGAATTTCATCCAGCAGGTAGGCGACCTTGCGATTCGCCCAGATGCTTGCGATCGGATTGCTGCCGGAATCCGATTTTGGAAAGTTGGCGGACGCCTTGGCCGCGTAGGAATTGTTCTTCGCGCGTCCCTTCAGCGTGATCGTCGCCTCGCCATCCCCCTTGTAGCGGCCCGCGATTGTCAACTCACGCCCGGCGAACAGGTCCGGCAGCGTCTTCGGATACATGTCCACCATTTCGACGCCGTCACACTCGATCCCGATATCGGTCAGCACCGGCGAGGAGATCGCGCTGAACAGGTTCGTCACTGTGCGCTCCAGCTCCTCCTTCGGCTGCACGTAGGTGGGAAACGCGCGCGACTTCGTTGCCATCGCGTCCAGCAGTTTCGCATTCACGTCGTAGCCGAAACCCATCGTGAAGGAGCGGATGCTTGTCTCGTTCATCAGCGAAAGAATCTGTGCGGTGTCTGTTTTGCCAACAGTGGGAAGCCCATCCGTCATGAAAATCACCTGGCACACGCGATCATCGCCCTTCTGCTTCGTGCCTTGCTGCAATGCGGCTTCAAGCGCGGCGTAAATGTTCGTCCCGCCGCTTGCCCGGCGCTTGTCCAGCCACGCCTTCGCCTGTGCGATGGATTCATTTGTTGCTGGAACCGGTTCAGGGCGGAAGAAATCCACGTCCGTCGAAAAGGTGATGACGTTGAACGTGTCCGCATCACCGAGCGCACCCAGACACTGCCGCAGCGCGGAAATCGCCTTGTCGAACTTTCCCTCATCCGCCATCGATCCGCTCGTGTCCAACACGAAAACGGCATTCTTGGGGAGTGTTTCCGTCAGCACGCCGGTGCGCGGCGGCGACAGCATGAGAAAGAAGTATCCCTTCTCGTCATCCGGCTGTTTCGTTGCAACAAGGTGGATGGGATTGTCCCCCTCGTCGAAGGCGTAGAGCAGTTCAAACGGCGAAAGCAGCTTCAGTCCGCCGGGCAGCGTCACCGTTGCGCTGCGCCCATCGCTGGTGCGTTCAATGCGCGCGTCGTGCGTCGTGCAGTTGATCACGCCGAGGGGCTTTTCCCCCTTCACGACGACTTCAAAGGACGACCCCGCCTCCCTTGCGTCGCTCGCATCACCCAGCGGATTCAGTCGCCAGCGATACACGCCCGCCTCGCGCTTCACATTCTCAATGATTTGGTACTCGATGAGCGCCGTGTCATTGGCGGGAACGGGAAAGATGCGCACGCGATAGGTGCGCGCGTCGATGAATTCCAGCAGCGCGGGATCGCGCCGCTTGCGGACGATTTGCTCATACATGCGCCGCGCTTCGTCCTGATCGAGCACTTCGGCGCTGATTTTCTTTCCATTCACCGTCATGGAAAAATCGGTGATCTGCGAATCCGCCGCGACAGGAATCAGGAACGATCCCTCCAGCGCCACCGGAGAGTTGTTCAGCAGCGTTTCGCGCACCGTTGTTCGAGCAATGATTCCCTCGATCTGCGTTTTGACCTCGCGCGACTTGATCGTAACCGTGGGTTGCGGCCGTTCTTCCGGCGGAACGATGACCAGCGCGTGCGAAATATTCAGAGAAACGAGGAGGGCGAAAAGGAGGAGAAATCGAAGCGGATGGGTCATGAGCGACACCTGTTGCATCAGGGATGCCTTCCCTATCACAGACAGCGGCGTGGGGAAAAATGTTCCCGTCAGCGCAGCGAAACGCGCAACACGCGGCGCGTGGCATCGCTGATCATGGCGCGCTTTGATCGCGCAACATGGGGAATCCACAGCACTCCATCATCATCACACAGCGCGGCCACATCGTCGCGCAGCGGGCGCGGAATGCGTCGTTCCTGCAACAACTTGCCGACAGATTTGGACGCGTCTTCGCCCACGACAACGCGCTCCTCCTGACTCACGCGCCTCATGAGGAGTTTCCCCCGGATGCTTCCTTCATCGATCCACGCGATGCGTTGCCCGCTCTCCTCCACGCGACACTCCGTGATGGGAAGCGTCTCAACGCGCACACCGGAGCGCTCGTCCTCCGCGGGAAAATCCTCCCCGCAGAGAAGAATTGGAAAGGCCTGCCGCACATTCACCAGCGCTTCCTTCAACGACGCGTCCTTTAGCAGACGAAACACGAGACCATACTCGTTGGAAAGCCACACGGCAACATCATCGACGAGGGGGAAGACTGCTTCGTCACCGTCGGTGATCGCAATGCGGGCGCAGACATCGCGCAGGTTTTCCCGTTTAGGAAGCGCGGGAATCGCGCGGTGACGTCCGCCCGCGAGAACACTCGTCGCAAGGCGGCGAATCACTCCGGGGATCAGGGCCGCATCGCTCGTTCGCAACGGCACGACGGAGAAGAGAATTTCGCGCCTCGTTTCCGCAAGCGTCGCTCCTCCGCACAGGGCATCCACGGATGTTCCGTAAACACCGTCCACCTCTGCGGCGATTTGCGCGCTTTCCGCGATGTTGTGAATGGCGTTCGGCTCCCGCTGAATCAGAAGCGGAAGCACCTGATGCCGCAGAAAATTCCGCTTCGCATGAAGTTCCGCATTCGTCGCATCGTCGCGCCAGAACTGCCCGATCTCGCGCAGGTTCGCTTCGATCTCCGCTCGCGTCAGCGTCAGGAGCGGACGCAGGAACGTCAGGTCGTCATCCACGATTCGCACCGGCGTCATCGCCGCCAATCCCCGTGGTCCGCTGCCGCGCAGCGCCGCCAGCAGGAAACCTTCCGCCAAATCATTCGCGTGATGTCCCAGCGCAATCGTGGGAATGCGAAGCGCCCGCGCGAGCGACTTCAGCAGCCCAAGGCGTGCCTCGCGCAGGTCGCTTTCGTTCGCTCCCGCCGTCAATAGTTCCGCATCAATGCGCGGCGCGTGAAACTCCCAGGCGAATTGCCGCGCAAGTTCGCGCACGAAGTCTTCGTCCCCGTCGGACGCTGCACCGCGCGTGCGATGATTGACGTGGGCGATCACGAACCGCATGGAGCGTTGTGGAATGTGCGCGCGCAGGTGATGACAGAGATAAACGGAATCGGCGCCGCCGGAGACCGCGATCAAAACCGCGCCGGCCCGCGCTGCCACGGTGCGCCAATCAGGTTGTGACGCCATCGCCTTTGCGCCCGCCGCGCAGCAGCGCATTCCAAGTGTGTTCCAGATTTGTTGCCGCAGTTTCCGGAATGCTCACCGTCAGGTTGGTCTTCAGCAGGGAAAGTGAAACCTCACCGACCTGAATGCTGCGATCATCCGAATCGGGATGTTGATCGCAGGCCACCAGACGCTGCCCCACGTTGCGGTAGTAGCGTGCTTCCTCATCCTGGCGCTTCAGCTCAAAATCATCCACGAAGAATGAGGTGCCGTGTGTCGTCATGCGGATCGGGCCGATTTCGTCAAAGCGCCGGTTGGGAATGTTCATGTTCCACAGCGTTCGCGGCTGACGTTCCTGCGCGACCAACCATGGCAGCAGCCGTGCCACCACCTGCGCCGCATCGTCATAGAACGCCACGGGATAATGCCAGCACGCCAGTGAGCACGCCATCGCGGGAATTCCGAACAGCGTCGCCTCGATCGCTCCCGCGACGGTGCCCGAATAGAAGACCGAATTTCCCGCATTCATGCCGCAGTTGATTCCCGACAGCACAAAATCGGGAGAGTATTTGTTGAGCGCCGTCATCGCAAACTTCACGCAGTCCGCAGGCGTGCCATCCACCGCGTAGCCGAAGAGTTTTCCTTCGCTGTGGCGTTCCACCACCTTCATCTCGTTGGAAAGCGACAGCGAACAGCCCGCGCCGCTCCGCTCGCTCAGCGGCGCGACCACCAGCACATCCCACTCGTTCTTCACCGCCGCGTGAAGCGCCTGAAGTCCCGGTGCATCAATGCCATCATCATTTGTGATTAGAATTCGTTTCGTCATGGCCTGATCGTCCGTTGCTGCGCGCTGAAATCAAGGGGGAACAATCAGGGCGCGGGCCTCTGCGCGGGATTGCGCTCCAGCAGCAGCGTCCATTCGCCGCGCTCCGCCGCAGGAACCTTGCGAATCGTCAGGTGCGGAAATTCGATCGCTTCCTGCCGACGTAGGAAGCACGCCACCGGCGCGTGTAGCAACGTGCGGTGATCGACCAGCACATGAATGGGCAACGAAGCATCATCGGACGCCTTCGCAATCCTGAGCGACTCCTCGCGCGCCAGCACCACATACGCAACGTCGATCCCCGTGCCGGACTGGCGACCATCCTGCATCAGCAGTGCGCTGCCGCCGGGGGAATCCTGCCTGATGGCGTGGATCGCCGCCAACTTCTCCGTGGCGGGGATGCTTGTCCCCGCGCCGAGCAGAATCCGCCGGCGAGTTTCTGCGATGAGTGTCACGGAGGAAACGGCGAAGAGGATCATGATGAAAAGCCCCCACCGTCTTGATGCGGAGGAATCCATCATCGCATCGAGCGCGCAGGCTGCGGCGATCGTGGCGGGAATCAAGGCGGGAAGAAAGTACGGCGGCACCGCCGCACGAAAGACGACGCCGAACAGTAGCAACGGCGCCAGCGCGCCCAGCAGCAGCGCCGCGTGAAGGAGCCGTGGTGCATCCCGGCGCCGCAGCGAAATGCCGCTCCACCACAGCGCCATCGCGAGCATCACCAGCGCGCACGAAGTCTGCACGACGCTTGCGATCAGCGTGATGGACGAAACCATGAACGGCCGTGCCGCGCCCAGCAGGTCATTCGTCCAGAAATCAGAGAGCACCAGCGCCCAGGCCGCGTGCGGCGAAACCGGCAGGCCCAACGCCTGCGCTGTTCCCCGCCCCATCACGAGTGAGAGAAGAAGCTTTGTTTCCGCGAAACCATTCTCCGCATCAGCAACGATCCAGGGGAGGTAGCAGACAATGAGAACCGCGGCTCCGACAGTGACCGTCTTCCATCGCTCAGCGGCACGGAAACCGAACAGGACCGTGAGCGGGATCAGCCAGCAGACGGCGGCGCTGAGGTGAAGCGATTGCGCGGCAGCGCACAGCGAAAACGAGAGTGCGAGGAATTTCCAACTCCCCCTTTGCTGCGAAACAACCGCACACCACACGATCATGCTGGCGAAGGGAATCACAAGGTCATGGCCCCAGATACGACGGCTGTGTTCCACCGCATTGGGGCAGAGCGCCACGATCGTCGCTGCGATCAGGCCGGCACGAACGCCTGCGATGCGCCGCGTCGCATCGCAGGCGAACCAAATCGCCAGCGATCCCGCGACGGCGAACAGCACACCAAACGCACGCGGGTCCGCAGTGATCCAGGTTGCGGGAGCCAACAGGTACAGAAACAACGGCGGATTGTGAAATCCGAAGCTGGTCATGATCCCCGTCAAAGGGAAGTGTACGCCGTGGGAAATTTGCAGCGCCAGCGCCGACGCCACGCCTTCGTCGATGCCATATTGCACCAATCCCGGCTGCAGGGCGCGCAGCAACCACCCTGCGATGAAAATCGCGGCAAATCGCCAGTCCGGAGGGTGCGGCGTGAATCGCATCACCCCATGAAAAGTGC
>JADZDZ010000202.1 GCA_020850785.1 Candidatus Sumerlaeota bacterium
CTATTTCGTGCCGGAGGCGATCGCCGAACAACTGGAGTTCAAGATCGATTTCCTCACGGCCTTCAGCGTCTCGCTGCTGGCGAGTCCGCCGGCGGCGGCGTTCGCGGGATTGTTCCTTGCGGTGTCGATCTTCGCGCGCAGCTTCAAGGAGGCGCAGAATTATCTCTCCCCCTTCGGCCTCGCGTGGATTGTCCCCGCGATGGCGGGCATGATTCCCGGCTACGAACTTACTTGGAAGCAGGCGGCCATTCCGCTCGTGAATGTCACCATGCTGTCGAAGGAATTCCTGAAGGGAAACATCAACTGGGGATATTACGTGCTGACGTTCGGATCATGCTTCGCATTCGCCGCGATCTGCGTGGCGTACTGCGTCTATCAATTCAGACGCGAGGAAGTGCTCTTCCGGTCCTAGGAAATTCCTTGAATGCGTGCGCGTGGGGGCCTGCGTAGCGAAGGCGATGCAGTAGTAGCGCCTTAATACAGGTCCTTCCTGACACAAAACAAATACATGGAGCCGGAGAAGGTGCCGCCGCCCGGTGAGCCGCCATCGAAAGTTTCGCGGAGCAGCAGATAGCGCCAGACCTTTCGCCATTCCATCATCGCGTCGTAGGCTTGGCCTGCCTGTGCGGTGTTGTCGAGGTAATGGCCGGGAATCATCATCTTCCATATGTTGCCCAAGCGGTTTGCGTCGAGGGGCTTTGGCAGCCAAAAGCGAATGGCGTAGCCGCGATAGATGAGATACTTTTCCGCAAGCTGGGGATTGGTTTTGTCCGCGTCCTCGTTGGCAAAAATGAAATGCGGGTTTTCATCGATGAGTTTCTGAAGGTTCTTCTCCTCCTTCCACTCCACGTTGCGCAAATACCAGCGCATGGGCCAAATCACCTGATCCGACTGGATGCCAACGCGAAGGTCCTTTGCCTTCAGGGGATCATTGTTTTGTAGAATCCAATAGAGTGTCTTGGTCTTCGGTTCCACGCGCGCGGAGGCGATTGCCCGGTAGTCCATGATGTATCGTGCATCGGCCAAAACCTGCGGAGTCGTGTGGCCGTAAACCATCCGCTCCCGCACGTCATCGGCATTCCGGAAATTCAGGTTGAAGGAACCCTTCGCGCACCAAAGAAGCGACAGGCCAAGGAGTGCGAAGTATGCGCCGCGCTGGGCCGGGAGGTGGATGCGCGCGTGGATGCGCTGGGCGTAGTAGGCGGCGAGAAGTATGCACGGCATCATGGCGTGAATGCCGACCTGCGGCACCGCTTCGCGGGCGTAGGAGGCGGCGCCTGCGGCGGTCACGAACCACCAAATGAGAAATGCGTGAAAACGCTCACCACGCTCCAGCGCCCGCCAAGTTAGAATCGTCGCGAAGAAGACGAGAACGAAAACAATCGCGAGGCTGAAACCGCCGTCGAAGTTGAACTGAATTTCCATGAACTCCGCGAAGCTGACGTGGCGATTCTTCAGCATCACCGGCGCGCCGTGGCGGTAGAGGCTGTCGTTGAAGATGGCGTTCCAATGGTCGCCGGTGAATGTCTGAATCGAATAAACAATCAACACAAGGAACGAGAGCGGCAGCAGTACGCGCGAGGCCTTTGGCAACGCGAACGAAAGGACGCCAATGGCGGCTGCGGCGAGTGCGATGACCTTCGCGTAGCTGATGCCAATGGGCTCCAGTGCGCCGCCGCCATCCGGCATCACTTCCATGCCACTGAACAACAGTTTGTGAAACGCAAGAACGGGGATGATGAAGAGAAACCAGGCGAGCGCGCCAAAGCGCGACGTGCGCTTTGCGAACAATCCCGCAACCCACACCGCCAGCACCAACAACAGCGACGGCGTTTCGTAGATGGCAATGTTCAGTAGGTGCTGGTGAAAAGGGCCACCGATTCTTCCCCATTCATGCTGGCCACCCCAGTAGGCCCACGTCTTTGCAAAAATTTCAAAGGGGCCGATGGGATTGCGGAAAAAAGTGGTGAAGATGAAAAGGTAGCAGAAAAATCCCAGAGCCATCCCGCCCGCCAACCCCCACCGGGCGGCGTGGATGCGCTCGCACGCCGCGCGCACAACATCCCGCTGGCCCAAGCGGCGCTCATAGGCGGTTTTCAGGATGCTGAACACCGTCAGCAAACCCACAAACATTCCCGCATACACAATCCGCCACAGCATCGGGGAGGCCGCTGCGCCTGCCTCACGTGCCTGCTCCGCACTCAGGCCATCCCAGCCGAGTGCGAGCGGAATGGACAGCACATCGCGCAATATCCAATCGTGGCCGATTTCCTTGATCACATCGTCATCGTAATGGATTCCCTCGAAAACCTGCGTGATGATGAGTGCAATGAACGACCATGCAAGCAGCGCCAGAAGGAGCGCGCTGGGGAACCGACGCGGCGGCGTATTGTGATCAATGCCGCCGAAATTCTTTCCGCGCACCACCCACGCACACAGGTCCCCCAGCACCAGCAGAATGAGGAATGTGAAGATGGAGAAGAAGACAAAGAGCGAACTGGCCTTTGTGCTGAAAAGTATCCACGATCCGACACACGCGCTTGCAAGCCATGCACTGCTGCGGCTGCGCCACCAATGCCCCAGACTGGCGATGATCCATAGGGAGTTGAATAAATAGAGCGAATCCATGTGCAGAAATCGCTGGAACGCGGTGATGCCGGGTGAGAGCGAATAGAACGCGAGTGCAACCCACGTTCCCATTGTTCCCAGCCAGGGTCGCAGCGCGTACACCCAGAAGAATCCGCCAACTCCCAGCAGAGCAACGCCCAGCCGCATGGTGTAGTCCGACGTGCCAAAAATATGGAAAACAAGCGCCTGCAACTCCATCATGGTCGGACCATGTAGAATTGGCAGATAGTTGTAATCCAATTTGTCAAACAACTGATAGTAAGTGTAATAAACAAACAGGGATTCGTCGTGCATGATCGCCTTCCAGCCGAGATCATACAGGCGTGTCATCATGCAAACGAGGAAGAGAAAAACAAACGATGCCGCAACCCACACACGCTTCGTGTGGATCGCGTCAATGCGCGGAAACGCAGGGACGACGGAAGGGTTTTCCGCCACGGCGATCATCTAGAACAGGTCCTTCCGATAGCAGAAGATATACTCAAAGCTGCTGACGGCAGGATAGGGCCGATCAGTGCCCTCAAAGGTCTCGCGGAATACAAGGTAGCGGAAAATGCGTTCCCAATCCAGTTTCGCCTGACGCGCTTCCGTTTCGGTTTTTCCTGAAATATAGTGGCCGGGAATCATTGTCTTCCAAATATTCACAAGCGACTTCGGAGAGATCGTATTCGGCGTCCAGAACGTCGTTCCCCGCCCGCGCATGATGTGGTATTTTTCTGACAGCGCGGGGAATTTTTCCACGTCGCCGGGATCAAGGAAGAGAAATTCCCATCCTTCCTCGATCGCCTTGGCCGGGTCGGAACCCTCCGTGTAGGCAAGGTTGCGAAGATACCACTTTGACGGCCACGTCACCTGATCGAGCGGACGCATGTAAATCCGCACGTCCTTGTGATTCTTCACGTCGTTGTAGTCGGCCAGATAGTGATAACGCCCGTCGGGGTCCTTCTTCAACGAAGCGATCTCCGCATAGCGCAGCACAAAATCGATGTGCGATTTCACGTCGCGATTGTTCGGCCCGTAGGCCATGCGCTCGCGCGGATCGTCGGGACTGCGCAGGTTCAGGTTGAACGTTGCCTTCATGGAATAGAGCGTCATGAGGCCCACGCAACAGGCGGCCACCCAATGCAGCGCGCGGCTGTGGGGGCGCGTGTAGAACTTGTTTACGTAGCTTGCGGCCAGCAGTATTGTCGGCATCATGGCGTGGATACCGACCTGCGGAACGGCCTCGCGCGCGTAGCTGGCGGCGCCCGTCGCTGTCACGGCCCACCACACGAGAAACGCGTGGAAACGCTCCCCCTTCTCCAGGGCGTGCCATGTGTGGATTGTCGCGAAGAAAATCAGCACGAGCACGATCGCGAGCGATGATCCGCCGTCGAAGTTGTAGTGGATTTCCATCGATTGCGCCAGCGTGGCATGGCGCGTTTTCAGCATGACGGGAAGCCCGTCGCGATAAATGGGCGCAGCCATCGCCTTCTCCCAAGCATCGCTGGAGAAATACGCGACGGAATAGACGACAAGCGCAACCAGCGCGAGCGGCAGGATCGCCCTGCCGACCTTCGGAACTATGAGGCTCGCGACAAATCCTGCGATCAAGAAGAGAAGAATTGGCTTCATGAAGTTGATGTTCATGAACGCGAGGGTGCCGCCTTCCTCCGGAACGTACTGCAGTTTGCTGAACAGCAATTTGTGAAACGCGGCGGCGGCGATGAACATGAGGACGAACGCATAGCCAGTGGTGTGCGACCAACGGATGCGGAAAAGCGCCAACGTCCACGCAAAGAAAACAATCAGCAAGCTCGGCGTTTCATAGAGCAGGATGTTCGTCATGTGCTGCGTGAAGGGGCCCTCGATGCGCCCGATGTCATGCTGTCCGCCCCAATAGGCCCACGTCTGCTTGTAAATTTCGAACGGACCAATCTCATATCGGAAGAGCGTTGTATAGACCGCCAGATAGAAGCAGAGGCACAGGCACAAGCCACCGATCATGTACCAGCGATTGTCCACCATAAGCCGCCACAGGTGTGTGAGGAATTCCGTGCGGCCGATGCGCCGATCGACGGAGAACTTCATGAAGCCCGCGATCGCCAGCGCGCCGATGATAAGCGCGATGTAGAATTTCTGCCAGAAGCCCGTGGTCTCCACCGCCGGCACCACGGCGACGGACTGCGCCTCCGCGACACCGGGCCAATTCAGCGCCAACGGGATCGAGTGCACATCCTTCAGCGGAAAATCATGGCCGGAGACGGTGACGACGCTCGGTTCGAAGCTGATTCCTTCAAACGACTGCGTGAGGACCAGCGTCACTGCCACGACGAAGATCGTCGCGACGAGAATGACTGCGGGAAACCGTGGCGCCGGCTTCAGGAAATCGCGAAGACGAACATCCTTTCCGTGATGGATGTACGCGACAAAGTCGTGAATGACATAAAGAATGAAGAATGTAATGACTGAAAAATAGACGACAACGGCGCTGGCCTTGTTGGTGAAGAGCGCCGTCACTGCAAGCATGGCGGACACACCCCACCAACCGGAGCGCGTGCGCCACCAATTGGCAAAACCACAGACTATCCAAAGCGTGTTAAAGAGGAAGAGCGCATCGTTGTGAAAGAAGCGATGGAAGAAGGCGATGCCGGGCGAAAGCGAGTAGAAGAGAAGAGCGAACCATGTTCCCGCC
>JADZDZ010000203.1 GCA_020850785.1 Candidatus Sumerlaeota bacterium
GCGACGCGCACCGCCAGTGTGTAGGGGGTGAACGATTTTTCCGGGATCAGGATGCGCAGCAAACCGGGAAAGCTGCATGGCAGGCGCTCCTCGCGATCTGAAAAATCCGATGGCGTGCGCGGTGCGACGCCCGGCGCCGTCTTCACGTCGAAACCCAGCTTCACCGGCAGCGGCGTGGTCATCGTTGTGGGTGCCATCGTCTGCGAACTTGCAATCGGCGGTGGCGACGGCTGGGGCACTTGGGGGGGTGTCACCAGCGAAATCGGGGCGGTCGTTTTCGGCAGGTGTTGCTGCGGAACAGCAATGTCGTAGCGCCTGCGCGCTTCGCGCGAACGATTGACGGGGCGCTCCAGTTGTGAAACTTCCGGCCTTGGAAACGGCGAGGGGCTGCGCGGTTTTTCCACTTCGTCGGACTGCGGTGGCGGTGGCCCCTGATCCTCCTGTTCCGCCGCAGCGGAATGATCCACCTGCTCTTCCGGGCTGCTCCCCTTTTGAGGCGTGCCGTGCACATCATCGCCGTGCAGCGGCTTTCCCGCGCCCGGCGCCGCAAATCTGTAGCCACCGAAGCCCGTCGCTGGTTGGCGTGGCGGTCCCGGCTGATTATTATCCGATCGTGGATTCTTACCTGAATTCATATGGCCTGCGGAGGGAACTTCCTGTGCTTCCTGCCAACGGTGCCTGCTTTTCGTTTGGGAACCAGTCTCCCCAGTCATCACGTTTAAGGGAGGGCGTTTGTCGTCTCAACCCAAACAGACGGATTGAGCGCGGTTACCGATCAATCATTGATAGGTTGATCATAGATGGCAAGCGACTTTGGAATCGTTCAAGAATCAACAGCTCCCCCGCCGGTGATGGGAAGAACACCAAGTCAAACCTGCGGCAAAAATGCTCCATCGCGTCCGGTGATTCCATCCGTGGAAGGATTGCGCAACTGCCTCCCTTCTTCAGCCGGTAAATCAGCCCCTCCGGCGGCACCGCCAAGGGAATCCTCCCCTGAAGCTCCAAAACAACCCCTAGATTCTGAAGCTGCGTCGCGATCTTTTCCGGCCCGCCCGCGACGTTCGGACCTGATGGCGGATCGGGCATCGGCGAAGGTGGCGCGGCGGGTACCTCCGCCTCTGTGGCCTCCACGACCGGACGGACTTCCCGGAGCATTGGACCGCTGAGGAGCGCCGCCTGCAGTTGTTCCTCCTCGAACCGCCGTTCCTCCTCCGAGGCGTCGCCGGCAATGCGACCCATCCCCATTAGCAGCTTCCAGCCGATGTAGCAGAGCACCGCGACAAGCCCCACCATCAGGATAATCCAGAGCAGTTGATCGAGGCCGGAGGAAGGGGAACTGGCTGCCAAGGGAGTCGGACTATCCTTTCGCACCTGCGCGCAAATCTGTGACAGGACGGCGCTTATTCTGGCCCGTCAGAGCCCCGCCTTGTCACCCCCAAACCGCCGCGCAACGCCCTGAAGTCGGACAATTTTCCCGCTTTTTCAGGCATTTCCCCTCTTGCCGCAGCGCACGGGACTGGAATTTGCTCCCCCACTTGTCATAACGCGGGTGACGGATTCCTCGCGATAACATTTCAGGAGACTGCATTCCATGAAGAAGAGCTTCTTGCTGTCATGCATCCTTGCCGCAGCTTTTGCGGTGGGTGCCACCACAACCGCCCGCGCCCACGAAGGCTGCGCCGCCTCCGCCTGTTCCTCGGCGGAAAAGGTCGCCGCCTGCGCCGACAACGGTGCTGCCGTTGACATGGACAAGGGAGGCGCCGCCAAGGAGAACGTTGCCGAAGGCTACAAGCTTGGCCAGAAGGTCCCCAATTTCACGCTGAAAGACTCCGAAGGGAAAGATCACTCCCTCGCCGATCTTAACAAGGACAAGATCGTCGCGGTGATTTTCTTTAACCAGTCCTGCCCCTTCGTGCAGGAAATGGAATCCCGCATCAACGCCTTCGCCAAGGACTACGCCGCCAAAGGCGTCAGCGTTGTTGCCATTGATGCCGGCGTGAACAACAAGCCCGAAGATATCGCCAAGAAGGCGAAGACCCTTAATTTCCCCATCCTGCTCAACCCCGATTCCGACCTGGCCCAGAAGTTCGGTGCCACGCGCACACCGGAAGTTTTCCTGCTGGATAAGAACGGCGTGGTTCAGTACCACGGCATGTTCGACAACGGCGAGAAGGGCGCGGAGGCCAACAGCCGCAAGACCCCCGCTCAGGACGCAACTGATGCGCTGCTGGCCGGCAAGGAAGTCGCCGTGAAGGAAACCGACGCCTTCGGTTGCACCATCAAGTTCAAGAAGGTCGCGGACAACAAGCATCACGACGCCGAAAAGAAGGAAAAGAAGAGCTGATTTTTCTGCTCTTGAAAATGAAATCGGCGCTGGAGAATTCCAGCGCCGATTTTTCTTTCCCAAAAAATTCACCACCACACCGCAAAGAACAAAAAATGAAGCACCTTCTCTCGATCCTCTTATTCACCATTTTTCTGGCCGCTGCGGGCACCTCCCACGCGGCGCCACCTCCCGCGCCCGGCGCCAAGGATTCACCGACCACGGGGACCCTCACCTTCCCCGCCGCAGGCGAACTCCCAATGCTGCAATCCATCAAGGATATTCAGGCCGTCACGACGGGGCATGGCTCCGACCTTTTGGTGGTGAATTTCTGGGCGACCTTCTGCGCACCCTGCGTGGAGGAAATGCCCTACTTTGTGCAATTATCCCAGAAATATCCCGAAAAACGCGTCCGCGGTGTGGGCCTCACCGTGGACCTGAAATCGCAGGTCGAATCGGTCGTGAAACCCTTCCTGAAGGAGAAGGGAATTCCCTACGCAAACTTCCACCTCTATGCCGACGATCAGGGGGACGTGATCAAGTTCTTCTCCAAGGATTGGGACGGTGCCCTTCCCGTCACTTTCTTTTACGACAAGTCGGGAAACCAGATCGGCCATTTTCTTGAGCCCGTCACTGCGGAACAATTGAATGGCGAAGTCGAAAAATTGCTGAAGCAAATCGACGAAAAGAAATAACAACTTTCTGGGAAAATCACAGACGGGCGGGGGGGTCGATCATCCCCCGCCCGTCTTCTTGTATAGATGTCTATACAGCCCCCGGCTCAGTCCTGAAACGAGAAGGAAATTTCCACGTCTGCGGAATCCTTTTCAAAGTCATCGGGGAAGGGCGGAAAGTTCTTCGTCGATTCCAACGCGTTCATCGCAATTTCGTCGAGGTCGGGGCTGCCGCACGACTTGCTGATGCGCATGTTGCTCAGGCGCCCTGAACGGCTGATCGTCACGCTGACAATCGTCGCGATGTCCTTCTCCTTGTCCGGCGGAACGAGGAAATAGCGCGCCACCCGCGCCAGCGCCTCCTTGGCATAATTGTCAGACAAACCAAGTCCTTTCAATGTTGTAGGACCGCTCGTCGCCTGCCCCAGAGGATTCCCGCCAATCCCCTTTCCCGTTGCGGGACCTCCACCACCCGGCAGGCCGCTACCCACGGGAACGCCGGGAATCGAATGGCCGCCCGCCTTCGCATCCGCGTGCATTTTCTTCAGCGCCGCCATCATGTCCTTCGAGGCGTTGGCGTTCGTGCCATTGCCCGAATGAGCCGCCCTGATGTTGGAGGGATTCACCGGCGCGGGGCGCAGCTTCGAGGCCTTCTCCGGGGTCAGCGCCGCGTTCCTCTTTCTGGCTTCAGCCTCAGCGAGTTGCCGCTCTTTTTCCTTCTTTTCCGCTTCCGCCTTCTTTTCCGCCTCCGCCTTGGCCTTTTTCTCCGCCAATTCCTTTTCGCGAGCCTTTTTTTCAGCGGCCTCTTTTTCTTTTTTCTCCGCCAAATCCCTGGCTTTCTTTTCCTCCTCCTTTTTCTTCTTTTCCTCTTCCTTCTTCTTGTTGATCAGGATGGCGTTTTCATCCTCCTGCACCTTTGTTTCAGCCTTCTCGATCTTCTTTTCCGGCTTGGGCGCGGCGGTTGGTTCCGGCGGTGCGGGCGTTGCGACAGGCGCGGCGGGCTTCTCAGGCTCCGGTCCCGGCGCTGCGGGAATTTCCTTGGTTTCCGGCTCATTTGCCGGGGGCGGAGGCGGCGCCTCCTCCTCGGCGGCGGCCTCCTGCGCCTTCGCCTCTTCCTTCTGCGCGGGCGGGGGAGCGGAGGTGATTAGGCGATCCGGCCGCGTGGGGTCCCCGCCGTCCCCCTTCAACAACTGGGCGACCGTCAGGGCCTTTCCGTCGGGCGTGCCGTTCAAATTTGCGGGCGTTGTTTCCACCGTGCTGATGTAAAATGCCACGGCAAAAAATAACACATGGGTAATAACGGAAAATAAAGCCGCTGGCTTCATGCTGTGAGCGGATTTTTTTTTCACGCTATTTTCCCTTTTCAGTAACAATTCCGATGTTGTCGATTCCGTTGCTGCGAAGTTCGTTCATCAGTTTCGCCATGTCGTCCCATGGCACCTGACTGTCCGCTTCCAGCGCGACCACCTTGTTGGATTCGTAGTTCTTCGCGCTGGCCACTTGGCGCGCGATGCTGTCCAGATCGGTTTCCTGACCATCCACGTAGTAGACTGTGCCAGCCCTGTTTCTGTTGCTAACCTGAATACTGACAGGCTTCTTGCTGTCTGTCATTTTCGACTCCTTCACCTTGGGCAGCTCCATGTCGATGCTGTAGCGCACCGCCGGAGCGACCACCATGAAGGAGATGAGCAGCACGAAGCAGATATCCAGCAGCGAGGTGACGTTGATGCCGGATTCGATGTGTCGGGTTCTGCGATTTAGTCTCCTCATTTCGGCCGCACCCCGTGCTGGAGAATCTGCTTCCGCACCGCATTTTCAATTTCGTGCGCGAAGCTTTCCATGCTGGAGCCGAGCTTGTGAATTTCCGTGGTAAAATAGTTGTAGGCGACGAGGGCGGGAATGGCGGCAATTAATCCGAAAATTGTCACCATTAATGCCGTGGAAATTCCCGGCGCCAGCGACGTCAGCGTTGCACCCTCTGCGTGGCCGAGCGCCTGAAATGCTGCAAGAACGCCCCACACTGTGCCGAAAAGCCCAATAAATGGGGCCAAAGTCGAAATTGTTCCCAAGATCGCGAGGTTGCTTTGCAGCTTCGATTCCTCCTGGGAAATTGTCCGCATCAAAATGCCTTCGATGGTATTTTTTGCAATTTCCAGTCGATTATCGACGGGCATGTCTTTCTTAAATTCGAACCAATTCTCCTGCCGACATTCGACGTAGGTTTCCTTGAGCAGCTTCGCGATGGGGCTTTCGGGGTAGCGCTTCGCCGCCATGTACAGCGTTTCCCAACTGCCGTCGCTGTCCACCAACTCCTGAAAGTCCTCCGTCTGGCGTTTGATTCGCCAGATGACCAGAAATTTGAAGAAGATGATGGAGAGGGAATAGATGGAGGTGATGGTGAGGGCGACCAGACAGATCCAGCCGACGGTGTCGTTGTTGCGGATCGCTTCGATCACATCAACAGATTCACCAACAGAGAGGAGGCCAGCGGGGTTGATTTGCAGCATGAGCGTGACTCGAACGGGAGAATTCAGGCCCCGGTGTCCGAGTCGCGACGTGCTTGAAATCCCTTATGTTACCTCAAAATTCACGGCCTGAAAGAAACGTTCGAGTTCGTCGTGATTCTGAAACGGGATTTCAATTCTTCCACTGTTGCCGTCGCGAGTTTGGATCCTGATCCGGCAGCCTAAGTGCTCCATGAGTCGGTCTTGTAAACTCACAATGTCAAGTCTCTCATCGGCTTTCGAATTGTCTTTTTTTAAGCCGGACTTTGTGGGGGGGCCGCCCTTCTGGTAGGCGATGGCGAGTTTCTCCGCCTGACGCACGGAAAGGCCCTTGTCGAGAATGTCCTGGCGCAGGCGCTGGCGGTAGAAACTGTCGTCGATGCTGAGGATTGCGCGCGCATGGCCCGGCGTAAGTAGGCCATCTTCAACGTCCTTAAGTGCATCACTTCCGAGCTTCAGCAAGCGAAGGGAATTTACCACGGTGGTGCGGTTCTTCCCGACGCGCTGGGCGATTTGTTCATGGGTCCATCCGAAACTGTCGGCAAGGGCGCGGTAGGCCTTGGCCTCTTCCACGGGATTCAGGTCGTCGCGCTGGACGTTCTCAACGATGGCGACCTCCAGCATCTCCTCTTCCGTGAAGGAGGAAATGAGCGCGGGGATTTCCTTCAGGCCCGCCAGTTCCGCCGCCCGATAACGCCGCTCCCCTGCGACGAGGAAGTATCCCCCCTCCTGTTTGTCTTTGGTCAGGAGGACCGGCTGGAGGATGCCGTGGTTAAGGATGGAGTCGCGGAGTTCGTGCAACGCCTCTTCCTTGAAGGTTTGGCGTGGCTGGCGAGGATTGGGTTTGATCATGCCGAGGGCGACGCGCTGGACGCCGGCCTGATCGCCACTTGCGACGGGAGGAAGGCTGGGGGCTGGGGAGGCGGGGTGGCTTGCCGGGGACGCGACGGGAACAGGCCGTGCCCCCATGAGGACGCTTAATCCTTTGCCAAGGGCGGATTTGCGATTGGTGCTCATTGCATCATTCCTGCGTTCATGATGGCCTTGCGATCGCGTGCGAGGGAAATGCGTTCAAGGAATTCCTTGCAGAGGGCTTCGTAGGCCCGCGCGCCGGGTCCCCAGCGTTCGTATTCAAAGATCGTCTTTCCGTGGGAGGGGCACTCCGACAGGCGCACGGTGCGGGGGATGAGGGTCTTCATAACCTGATCGCCCAGATGGGTGCGCATGTCCTTGATGATTTGTTGGCTGAGGTTTGTGCGCAGGTCCACCATTGTGAGCAAGCAGCCAAGGATGGAAAGATCAACATCGTGATTGTTGCGAATTTCCTCAATGGTCTCAATAAGCATCGTCAGCCCCTCCAGCGCCAGATACTCGCACTGAACGGGAACGAGAACGTAATCGCAGGCGATCAGTATATTCAGAGTGAGGATGCCGAGGGACGGGGGAGCGTCGATGATGACGAAATCGTGGGGAAGGTTCGCTGAATCGAGGCGCTGCTTGAGCTGACGATCCCGGTCGTCGCCAAGCCGCAGCAATTCGAGTTCGGCGCGGATCAGGGAGACGTTCGCGGGGTAGACGTCGAGGCCTTCGTATTTGGATTTGGTGTAGGCTTCGGCTCCGGCGTTTCCGAAAAGGAAATCGTGGGTGGAGGCGTTGGTGGTGTATTTTTCGATGCCGAGGGCGGTGGTGGCGTTCCCCTGGGCGTCCATGTCGAGGAGGAGCACGCGCTTTCCTTGGATGGCAAGGCCGTGCGCCAGATTGACGGCGGTGGTTGTTTTTCCGACGCCCCCCTTTTGATTGATGTTCGCGCTGCGGGGGGGGCGGGGTGTTTCACGTGAAACAGTTGGCACGATTGCGGTCCGTCCTGAGGGTTGGTGAGAACCTGTTCCTTGGGCGCCAAGTTGTCAATTCCAGATCGCCGAATTTCGAATGAATTTTATAATGTCTTGTTTTTCAGTTGTTTGGTGTGGCGAAATCTCGTGCACAGAATCATATTTGACACGGTGGAGGAGATTCTTAGGATGCCGACCGCCACAGTAGAGGAAGTCTTTCGCTGCTGGGGGGTAGTTCAGTTGGTAGAACGCGGGTCTTTGGAGCCCGATGTCGCAGGTTCGAGTCCTGCCCCCCCAGCCATTCCACTCGCCCTTCCACAGACCCATGCCCCTAAAGAATATCGCCGCGATTGTCCTGGCAGCAGGCCAGGGAAAGCGAATGAAGAGCAACCTGCCGAAGGTGCTTCATCCTGTTCTCGGCCAACCGATGCTGGCCTATGTTTTGGAATCCCTTGCCATGGCGGGTTTTGAGCGCCCGATCGTCGTGGTGGGCCATGCGGGCAATCAGGTGGTTGAGTTTATTAAGGATCGCGCGCAAATCGCTTGGCAAAAAGAGCAGTTGGGAACGGGCCATGCGGTGCGCTGCGCGATGCCGCTGCTTGAGGATTTTGAAGGGGATGTGATTGTGACGAACGGGGATGTTCCGCTCGTGCCGCCAAACTGCTATGTGAACTTGGTGACGGCGCGGCGTAAGCGGGATTATGCGGCGCTGATTTCTTCCATCGTACTGGACAAGCCGGCATCCTATGGCCGCATCAAGCGCGATGGTCTTGGTGATGTGGAGGGGATCGTGGAGTTCCGTGATGCCAACGATGACGAAATCCTGATCCGCGAGGTGAATTCCGGGACCTATTGCTTCAATGCGGCGGACCTGCGGGAGTCCATCGACAAGATCAAGAATCATAACGCGCAGGGGGAGTACTATCTGACGGATACCATCGCGTATCTTAAGAAAAAGGGGCGCGGCGTGGGGGCGGTGATCCACCCGGAGGCGTCTGATTTTCTTGGTATTAACGATCCCGCTGACATGGCACTGGTGGAAGGAAAACTCGGTGATCGTGTCAAGTATCAAATCTTGTCGTCTGGCGTCCGAATTGACGACCCC
>JADZDZ010000204.1 GCA_020850785.1 Candidatus Sumerlaeota bacterium
CCCGCCTGCACGGACTTCACGTCATCCTTCACGCGGCGCAGCGACTTGATCTTGCCGCGCCAGATGATTGCACCGTCGCGCAAAAGGCGCGCGTGGTGGTTGTTCTGCACGGTGCCCTCTTCGACGAAGCTGCCCGCGATGGAACCGATCTTCGAAACCTTGAAGACCTGAAGCACCTTCGCGCGCCCTTCCTCCTTTTCCTGAAACTCCGGTGTCAGCATTCCCACCATCGCCTTCTCGATGTCTTCGAGCAGCGCGTAGATGATCTGGTACTTGCGGATATCGACGCCCAGTTCCTCGCCGAGGTTCCGTGCCGCAGTGTCCACGCCCACGTTGAAGGCGAGCACGATCGCCTCCGAGGCATCCGCCAATTGCACGTCCGAGGGGGAAACCGCGCCCACGGCGGCGTGCAGGATTTTGATGAACACCTTGTCGCTCTTGATCTTGAGCAGCGCCGAACTGATCGCTTCCACGGAGCCCTGCACGTCCGCCTTCACGATGATGTTCAGCGTCAGCGAATTCTCCTCGCCGATGCGCTCCGCCAGATTGTCGAGGCTGATGTGCTGCTTCACGACCGCCTTGCGCTTCTTGCGGCGCTGCAGACGGCGCTCCGCAATGGCGCGGGCCTCGCTCTCGTCCTCGGTGACGACGAATTTTTCGCCCGCGTCGGGGCTTCCGCTGAGGCCCAGAATTTCCACCGGCGTTGCGGGACCGGCCTGCTCCAGCGGCTTGCCGTGGTCGTCACGCATTGCGCGGATGCGGCCGTGAACCGTGCCGCAAACAAACCCGTCGCCAATCCGCAGCGTGCCGCGCTGCACCAGAACCGTTGCCGTCGCGCCGCGCAGCGGATCGACGTGCGATTCCACGATCGCGCCAATGGCGGAACGATCCGGATTCGCCTTCAGTTCGAGGATTTCCGTCTGAAGCGCGATGTATTCCAGCAGCGAGTCAATGTTCTGGCCCGTCAGCGCGGAGACCGGAATCATGATCGTTTCGCCGCCGTATTCTTCCGCGACCAGTTCATACTTCATCAATTCCTGTTTCACGCGTTCCACGTTTGCGCCGGGAACGTCCACCTTGTTGATCGCGACCAGGATTGGAACCTTCGCCGCCTTCGCGTGGCTGATGGCTTCCACGGTCTGCGGCATCACGCCGTCATTCGCGGCAACCACAAGCACCACAAGGTCCGTTACGTTTGCACCGCGCGAGCGCATTTCCGTGAACGCCTCGTGCCCCGGCGTATCAAGGAACACGATGTCGCCCTTCGGCGTGGAAACGTGGTAGGCACCAATGTGCTGTGTGATGCCACCGAATTCACCTGCGGCGACTTCCGCCTTGCGAATGCGATCCAGCAAGGAGGTCTTGCCGTGGTCCACGTGGCCCATGACGGTCACGATCGGCGGGCGCGGACGCAGGCTTTCCGGCGAATCCACATCGCTGATCAAGTCGGCAATGTCCGCATCATCGCCTTCGCGCTGGATGCTGATTTCGATTTCGAATTCCATCGCCAGTTCTTCGGCCACGTCAGGATCGAGAAGCTGGTTAATGGTCATCATCTTGCCCATGCCGAACAGCTTTGCCATCACGTCGGTCAGCGAAATGCCGCTGCGCGTGGCGAACTCGCCCACGGTGAAATCGCCGTGGAAAACGATCGCCTTCGGTCCCGTCTGCTCCGGGGCCGCGGTTTCGCGCTGATCACCACTGCCACCGGTACGCTTGCGGGGCTTGGCGCGCCGCTCATTCATCCCATCAACGTTGAACAGTTGGCTGGGGCGAATCTTTTTCTTTCCATCATCGACAGCGGGCTTTCCGCCTTTGCGATTCTTCGCGGCGTTCGCCCCTTCCTCCGACCAGTTGCCTTCGCTTCCGCGCTCACGATCCTTTTCCGCGCCGGCCTTTGTCGGCTTCGCGCCGCGGCGCGCCTGAGTGCGCCGGAAATCGTCGGAAACATCGGACTGCAGGCCCTGCTCAACGAAGCTCTGCAAGTCTGCGCTGCGGGCGGGACGACCGTCGCCGGGACGACCGCCACCACCGGGGCGGCGATCCCCACCGGGACCACGCCCAAAACCTTCACGCCCTGCGCCGGGACCACCACCGGGGCCGCCGGTACGTGGAGGACGCGACCCATCATGCCGGGGCTGAAAACCACCGGGACCACGGCGTTCGCCGCCGGGACCACCGGGACGCCTGTCGCCACCGGGCCCGCCCGGTCCGCGACGATCGCCGCCGGGGCGGGGGCCCTGCTGCCCTTCACGATTGAAGGGAGGCCGGGAGCCGCCACCTTCGCGGTTGTAAGGCGGGCGCTGTCCCTGTCCTTCACGCGGCTGATACCCGCCGGGAACACCACGGGGAGGCCCGCCGGGGACTCGAGGCGGACCACCGGGGCCCGCTGAGCGATCAAAACCTTGAGGACGGCCGCCATAACCACCAGCGGGGGCGGAGCGCGGCGGATAACCTTGGGGAGGCGGACCGCCGGGACGCTGGTTCGGGAAACGGGGCGGTGTTGCAACGGGGCGCGGTGCATCGCCCGCCGGAGGCCGCGAAATTGTCTGTGCCGAGGGAGCTGCCACCGGGGGCACGGGAACCACGGGCGCGGCGGCGGCGACGGGAGGCGCCGCCGGGGGTGCTGCGGGTGCCGGAGTCGCTGCGACAGGAGTCGGTGCGGGAGCCGCGGGTGCAGGCGCTGCGGCGGCAGCGGCGGCGCGCTCGGCGCTCGCTTTCTTCGCCAGGGCTTCCTGCTCAGCTTGCTTCTGCGCGGCGGCAGCCGCTTCTGCAGCCTGACGGGCCGCTTCTTCCTGACGGGCCACCTCCGCCTGACGACGGGCGATTTCCGCATCCATCTTGGCGCGGTTCGCCTCCGCCTTCGCGCGGCGTTCTTCCTCTTCCTTCTCGCGCTGGATGCGATCGGCTTCGCGGCGGCGCTCTTCCTCCGCGCGGCGGCGCTTCTCATCCAGTTCCTTTTCGGCCTGATCCGTTTTTTGGCGGCGCAGGTCAAAGGACGCAAGGATCTGCTTCGCAAGCTCCTGATCGAGGGCGCTGGCGGCATTCAGTTTCTTGGCGTAGGAGAGACCCTTCGCGCCAAATTCCTCCCGGCGAGCCTCAAGTTCTGCGATGATTTCCTTGTTCTCAACACCGAGAAGGTTGGCGACTTCCTTTAACTGCATACTGGCTCCGTCCGCGTATTGCGGCTAAACAACAAATCGCCTCCCCGCAAAAACATTGGGGAGCGATTGGTCCCTGGGGGATTGTCGCATCGCTACAGGCCGGGGCGCGTGGCCCCGCAACGGCGGAATCCCGGCAGAGAGGATGGGGAGAATCGCATTTCCCGCCTTCCCCCCGTCAAGGCTTATCGCCCCGCGCTGCGGCCTCCCGGCTCCAATGCCCTCATCAACCCGCCTGTTTTCACAATCCCCGCCCTCTCCAGCCCCCTTCCCAAACGGCATTGCCTTGCGGAAATGATTGACTGTTTTCCCTCCTATAAGCTCGGTTCGGCACGCGGAAGTTTGTGGCGAACTTCTGAACAGGGACCCCGTACCCCCGTTTGTAGCGGAAAATCGGGATTTTTTCCTCCTCTTTTCAGAGACCAATCGTTCGCCCGGACCACACACTTCTCCGTGGAGATGACCGGAAGGGTCTTTGGCAGATGGTTTTTCGTTGGTTTGTTTTTCTGGCGGCTTGGGTGCTCATCGCTCCCGCATTCGTCTTTGCGCAGGAACACGGGCAGGACGCCCAGTGCATCATCGTCGGTGATACCGCCGCCACTCTGGCGCCGGGCCTTGACGAAAAGGAAGCGCGCGCGGCCCTCGCCACGCTTCCCACCGGCAGCGAGGACAAGTACTTCCTCAACGGCCGTTGGACGCGCACCGCAACCAACGCCACGGTGAATCCCCGCACCCCCTTCACCCTCACCTACAGCTTCGTTCCCGATGGCACGCTGGCGACCGCCAGTGGCCAGACCGGCGTCAGTTCCTTTTTCGCAACAACCAACGCGCAGTTCCCCGGCGGCAGCAGCGCCTTCAAGGACCTTGTGCGGCAGGCGCTGGAGGAATGGGGGAATCTGTCGGGAATCACCTACGTCGAAACCGTGGACGATGGCGCCCCCCTGCCTTCCAGCGCGGGCCAGCTTGGCGTTCGTGGTGACGTGCGCATTTCCATGTACGGATTCGGCGGCAACAACAACGGCTTCCTCGCCTTCAACAGTTTTCCCAATCAGGGCGATCTGGTGATGAACGCGAACTACATGCAGATTTGGTACGCCGTTCCCACGAATAATTTCCGCCGCCTTCGCAACACCGTCGCCCATGAACATGGCCATGGCCTTGGCTTCAGCCACGTCATCCCCCTCAACACCACGAAGCTGATGGAATCCACCATCACGGATTTTTACGACGGCCTTACGGAAGACGAAAAGCGCGGCCTGCCACGGCAGTATGGCGATTGGGCGGAGGTGAACGACACCATCGAGACCGCGCGCAACCTTGGTGCATTGCAGCAACCCAACAGCAACGGTGCCGTTTTCACCACTGTTCAGAACCTTGCGTTGGAAGGGTTCGGCGCGAACGACTTCTATCGGTTCAATATCCCCGGATTCACCCGCCTCACTGTACGGGCGATTCCCCTCGGAACCACCTACCAGTCGGGACCATCCGGCGGATCGGTCGCCACGATTGACGCCCTCCGCATTCAGAACCTGCGGCTGGAAATTTTTTCCCCCAACGGCACCATCCTTCAAACCGCCGGTTCCGCACCGAGCGGCTCCCCGGAGGAAATTTCCAACTTTCTACTGGTGGAGCCGGGCGGCTACCACGTGCGCGTTTCCGCCACTGATGGCGCGGACGATGTGCAACGCTACGAGTTGCAGCTTGGCTACACCTTCGAGCCGGCGGCAACGATCACCCTCTCGCGCCAGACCATCAGCGCGCAGGCACTGCTCGGTCAGAATGCTGCGGACACAACCTTGGGAATTCGTAACACGGGGCAGGGGAATCTTGATTTCAGCGTCGCATCGGACGTTCCATGGATGTCCGCCGATCCGGCGACAGGCCGCGCCACCACCAGCGAAATCCTGACGACGATTCACTTCGCAACGTCGTCGCTGGCAGCAGGCGACTACACGGGACACCTTACGGTTTCCGCGCCGAACGCCACGAACGCGCCGCAAGTCGTGACCGTCAGCCTGCGCGTCGCACCGCCGACCCTCTCCGTCGACAAGCCATCGCTGAACCTCCTCATCGCGCCCGGCAAGAACG
>JADZDZ010000205.1 GCA_020850785.1 Candidatus Sumerlaeota bacterium
CGGCAGTTCGATTCCTTCCTGCGAAAGGGCTTGGGGGAATTTCTCAAGTTCCTGGATGATCTTATTGCGAATGACGAGGACTTTTCGCCGCCATCGCCGCTGGCGCCCGCCGCCGACGTGGTGAGAATCATGTCCATCCACAAGTCGAAGGGGATGCAGTTCCCCATCGTCGTCTATCCGTTCCTCGGCAGGCGGTTCAACGAAATGGACCAGCGGCAGCCGTTCCTGTTTGACCGGCATGTGGGCGCCGCGACGCACCTTCGCGATGCACCGAGCGAATTGAAAAGCAAGCCGCCGCTGTTTGAGGTGTTGCGCTCGCAACGCAAGCGGCAGCAACGGGCCGAGGAGTTGCGGTTGCTTTACGTTGCGATGACACGCGCGGAGGAGGCGCTGCACATCATCGGATCGGTGGATGATCCCGTTGAGACGGTGAGCGACTTGCGCGCGGCATTGGCGGAGGGGACTGCCGCGAATCCCGCCGATGTTCAGAAGCCGATCGATTGGTTGCTTCCATTTGCGATTCAGCGATTTGCCGCGATGGAACTGAAGGATGGCCGCTGGTTCGCTGCGGATGGAATCGCATCATTCGTCGCATCAAACGATTTTGCGCCCGGCGCCGCAGGAGAGAAGGGTGCGTTGGAACGGGACTCGCCGGAGTTGGCGCCCTATGCCGAGGCGTGGAGCCGCATCGTGGCGCTGGAGGGGAAGGAAGTGCGGGAGACGCTGCGCGCAAAAATTTCCGTCACCGAGGCAAAGCGCGCCTTCGACGCGACGCGCGACGGGGAGACGCCCGCCTATCGCCCGCGCCGTGCGAAGCAGGCGGGAAACGCGATCGACTGGTTTCCGCTGAAGGATGGCGGCGTTGCGAAGGAGCACGCGGGTCTGTCGCGCGGGAAGGCGACGCATCGTTTTCTGGCGACGTGCGATCTTGTGGGCCTTGCGACAGGGCAGCGTCGTCTGGCGCAGGAGTTGTCGCGGCTGATCGAGGAGGGCTACCTGAGCGAGGAGGATCGCGAGTCCGTCAACCTGCAGGATATTGCCTGGTTCCTGAACAGCGAACTGGGAAAGAAAATCACGCGCACGCTGGGGCGGAACCTGCGCGAGAAGGCGTTCACCTGTCGCATTGATGCGAGCGAGTTGAACGCGCCCGCAAGCGCGGGGTTCGTGATCCTGCAAGGTGTTCTCGACCTGATCTTCCGGGATGAGCACGGCTGGATTCTGGTGGACTACAAGACGGATTTCTGCGGTGCAAACGGCGAGCGAGTCGCGCAGCTACGCGAGACATACACGCCGCAGTTGCAACTTTATCGCGTGCTGGTGGAACGAACGCTGAAGGAGCCGGTTGCGGAAACGTGGATCGCATTCCTGCAGGGGCGGCAATTCTTCCCGGTGCCTGCGCAGGATGTGCAGGGGATTGCGTGGACGGACGTGGTGGAGAGCGGAGCCGTGGTCTTTCCCGAAGTGAGCGGAAAGCAAATAAAGATCAGGGGAATTTAGTCGGACTTTTCCCCCTCCTTCTCCCTTCCCTGCACGTAGTAGGCGAGGCTTTCCAATTCCAACGACAGATCGACGTAGCGCACCTGCACACGCGCGGGCACTTCGATGCGCATGGGAACGAAATTGAGGATCGCATTCACGCCGCACTTCACGATGCGGTTTGCAACTTCCTGAACCACGTCCGTCGGAACGGCGAGCACGGCGATGTCCACGCCCTGCCCGGAAATTTTGGATTCCAAATCGCGAATGTCGTAAATGGGCACTTTGCTGCGCGCGCGATCACCGGCGGCGCGGGGATTCACGTCGAAGCCGAAAAGCATCGTGAAGCCCTGCTTCAGAAATCCCCGGTAGGACATAAGCGCGGAGCCAAGGTTGCCGACGCCGACGAGGATCACGCGCATTTCGCGGTCTGTCTTCAGGATGCTGCGCACCTGCCTTCGCAGGTCATTCACATGATAGCCGAAGCCGGGAACGCCGAACTGGCCGAAGCACGCGAGGTCCTTGCGAACCTGCGCGGAATTCAATCCCAGGCGCCGTGCCAGCTCTGCGGAGCTGATTTTTTCGATCCCCTGAAATTCAAAGGATTGAAGGATGCGGGAATAGAGCGATAGGCGCTTGATGACGGCGCGTGGAATGCGATCGGGGTCGATGGGTTGCTGCGGCGTTTGTTTTGCGGGGCGCTTGGCCATCAGAATTCAAAAAACCAGTGTGGGGCTTACTTTGTGAATGATTTCACAAAGTACCGCTCCGGCGGGCGCTGGCAACGAAAACCGGGCGAAAAAAAACCTTGGGGAGGTTCGCTAAAAGTATTTGACAGTGTTCGCCCCATCGTCGCTGCATCCAAACCAGCCTGACGAAACTCACAGGGCGGTGCGCTGGCGCCCAACCCTAAGTAGTCAGGTCGCTCTTGTTCCTGTTCCTGTTGTTCACTTTCCCGCTCCCGTAGGAGGACCACCCATGCCTGACTTCGTGCTCGATCACGAACCCGCCGGATTTGCCCGAATCAAAGTTGTTGGCGTCGGAGGCGGCGGCTGCAACGCCGTCGATTCGATGTTCGACATCGGGCTTCAGAACGTGGAATTTTATGTCATCAACTCGGACTTGCAGGCGCTAAAGCGCAGCAAGTGCCCGAACCGCATCCAGATCGGCGCCGAAAAGACGCAGGGTCGCGGCTGCGGCGCAGACCCCAGCCTTGGCGAGAAGTGCATGCTTGAAGCCAAGGAGGAGATGGTCGAAACGCTGCGCGGCGCGGACATTGTGTTCGTGACGGCGGGCCTTGGCGGCGGCACCGGCACCGGCGCGGCCCCCGTGGTTGCCCAGGCCGCGAAGGAGCTTGGAATCCTTACGGTCGCGATCGTGACGAAGCCCTTCCAGTTTGAAGGCCCGCGCCGCATGAAGAGCGCGGAGGCCGCGCTGGAAAAGTTCCGCGATGCCTGCGACACGATGATCGTGATCAACAACCAGCGCCTGCTGGACGTGGTCGGCCCGAAGGTTCCCATGAAGGAAGCCTTCAAGGTGGCGGACAACGTGCTGGCGCAGGCGGTGAGCAGCATCAGCGACCTGGTCTGCACGC
This sequence comes from Candidatus Sumerlaeota bacterium, assembly GCA_020850785.1. Lineage (GTDB taxonomy): Bacteria > Sumerlaeota > Sumerlaeia > SLMS01 > SLMS01 > JADZDZ01. The sequence continues at coordinate 3,071 of JADZDZ010000205.1, forward strand.
CGGGCCTGATCAACGTGGACTTCAACGACGTGCGCACCATCATGGGCGGACGCGGCGGCGCGGTGATGGGCGTTGGCGTCGGCAAGGGTGAAAATCGCGCGGCGGAGGCGGTGAAGAAGGCCACCAGCAGCCCGCTGCTTGACAAGATTGTGATCGATGGCGCCACGGGCGTGCTGATCTGCATCACCGGCGGGCCGGACATGTCGCTGATGGAAGTGAACGAGGCGACGCAGATGGTGCATGAGGCGGCGGACCCCGACGCGGAAATCATCTTCGGCGCGGTGATCGATGAATCGATGACCGATCAGCTTCGCGTGACGATCATCGCAACGGGCTTCCCGGACGATGTGCAGCGCAAGCAGATGACCGGTGCTGCGGCAAAGCCGGAGGTTCGCACGGCGGCCAGCCTGTTCAACGGCGGCCATCGGAACGGCAACGGCTCCGCGCACAAAGTGGCGGCTCCCGCCCCCGCGCTGGAAGAAACGATCTCCAAGGAAGCATTCAACGGCATCTTCTCTGCGGAAGAGCCGGAAGTGAAAGCGGCGCCTGTGGCGCCCGTCGCGGCTCCCGTGGCTCAGGCCCCGGTGACGAAGGCGGAACCGGTGATCGCTGCGGCGGCGCCCGTCGTTGCGGCGCCCACTCCCACGGCGGAAGTTGTTCGCCCCGCACCGAAGCAGACGAGCTCGCTTCGCGAAACTCTGGAGGCGATGATGCTCGACCAAAACAAGGCGGCCAATGGTGGCACACAGCCGGCGATTCGCGTGGCGAAGAGCAGCCCCTCCACCACGGCCACCGTGACACCGGGGCTTCCGAACGTGCGTCCTGCGTCATCATCGCCCGCAGCAGTGAAGGTCGGTGCGGCGGCAGCCACGGCGGCCTTTGCAAGCGCAGCGACGGAGCCTGCCCCGCAGGTGACGTTGTTCGATCCGGAAAAGGAAGCGGAGGAAGAACGCACGGGCTTCGACACCCCCGCGTTCCTTCGCCGCCGTCGCAGCCTGTTCGAGTAATTCTTCGCGAACGTCAGGCCCCCCTCCCATCGTTATCTGGCCGATGGGGTCCAGCGATCCCCATACGGCTGATGCACCGCCGCCGCTCCCACGGGAGCGGCGGTTTTTTTTGCGATGTGCGAATGATTATAAGCGCGCCGCGTGGTCAGGAGTCAGGGAGGGTATGTATATACAGGCAAATTCATCAACTCCGGCCGCTTCATCGCCTCCTGCAGTTTCCCATGGCGCACGAAGTAAATGGGCGGATCGCCAGCGCCTGATGGGAAATAGTCCCCGGTCTTCTCGTCGGAATACTCGATGGACATGTAGATGATCGCCGGTTTCTGCGTGGCGCGTACCCTCTCCACGATGGTTTTGATTTCCTCCTGATAGCCCACGTATTCACCGTGTTTCACTTTCCAGAATCGCCACGCCGTTGGAAGTGGCAGAATCATGAGGACAGCAAGGCAGCCTGTCACGAGGCGGCGCCGAAGGCCGGGGCGCGACAGCGTGCGCTGAAATGCGACGGCCGCGAGCAGGAAGAAGAATGGAATGACTTCAAACAGGAAACGCGGTCCTATGAACAGATCGTGATAGTGAAATCCCACGTAAGCGGCGCACTGCGCAATAATGAGAATAAGAATCGCCCATTCCTGCTTGGTGGCATGCATCCTCCACGCAATGATCACCACGAGCGAGAGGATGCTGATGGGGCATCCGAGTGCGTACCAGTCGACGGCGAACAGGCTGGCGGTCAGGTTCTGCAATCCGCGATGGAGGTTGTGCGGATAGGGTCCGTCACTATGAAATCCCCAGCGACTGAGTTCAGGATTAAGAGAACTGTAGGGGAATTTGTAAAATACCCCGGTTGTCGCGTGATTGTACCACGCGAGGCAGAGAATCGGAATCAGAGTTCCAAGGCCGCCCCACAACGCGGCTCGCGAAAAGCCTTTCCGATCCGTGCCGAACAAAGCGATCAGTCCCCATGTGAGCCCAAACACGGCCCCATTGAGCGGACGGGTTGCAAACAGCAGAGCGCCACAGAACCCGCCGCAGAAGAGTCGGAACGGGGAGCCTTGAAAGAATGAACGGCGCCCGCCGAAACAGAGGAGGGTCGCCATCGAAAGCGCCGCCGCTGTCATGTGGTTCATTCCGTTCGTGGCCATCTTGTGGATGAGCGGCGAGAGGGAGACGAGCGCGCCCGCCAGAATTGCGGCGCTGCGGCCCGCAATGCGTCCCGCGACTTGCGCGGAAAGGAGTGCGGTCACCGCGAACATGATTATTCCCCACGCAACCGGTGGCAATTTCACCGCCATCACAAGCGCCATCCCCATCAGATGACCCGGTGGATATTGTGAATAGCTGGGAACCGTTTCAAGCGCGTAGGGAAATGCAAGCACATCACGCAGCCCCTGATCGATCTTCCACGTCACATTTCCCGTCAGCAGCAGATGCGCCTGGGCAAGTTGGGATTGGGAATCGGAAAAGACTAGAAAGCCTTTGTAGAGATATGCACTTGCGACACTGCCGATCATGATTGTTGCGACAGGAATGACAATA
>JADZDZ010000206.1 GCA_020850785.1 Candidatus Sumerlaeota bacterium
AATTCCGTTTGTGAATTCGGTGGAACTCAGGTTTACGCGAAAACAGCCCAACTGGTTAAATATGACCATCAGCGCGCACTGAAGGGTTCACCAGACGCGCGATGGTATAGGCATCCCATTTCCGGAACGCAAGCCAATGTCGCAGAAAATTGGAACGATTGTGCTGTGAAGGCAATTCATGTGCAAAGACACACCGTTTTGCACAAACGCCTCCCGCCGATGAAACCCGCGATCAGACGGTGATTTTCTTTTCGAGGATGAAGACGTTGTTGTCGGTTTCCTGAAGCTCAACCTCGACGTTGTAAGTGATCCCGCGACCGGGATACTTGGCGGCGAGGTGGCCGGCAATTTCATTCCACAGACGATGGGCGACGTTCTCCACGCTGGGGCCTTTTCCCTCCACGACGACAACCCCTTCCGCGTCGAACATCTTCGAATCAAGAAACGCGGTGTCATCCTTCGTCACGATGATCTTGTGATCGAGGAAACGAACGATCTTCTTGATGTCGCCGAAGTCGACGGACATGTCCAGTTCATCGCGGGGAAATTCCTCGCAGGACAGTGTGACCTTCGCACGCCAGGTGTGGCCGTGCACGTGCTGGCAATGGCCCGGATAGCCGGGTTGGCGGTGGGCGGTGTGAAAATGCGCTCTGACGATGATCTTTTCCATGGGCGCAATCCAAGCGCGGCATCCCGCGGAACGCAAGCACAGCAATTCAACCCTGCGGCCGTATTCCCATTGCACCGCGCGCGGCTGTCGGCGCGGTTGGGTGATTCAGTCCCGTGGAAAGCGGAGGAGACCACTTTCGTGCAGCACAAACCAGCGCGCATCAAGACCACAGACCTGTCGAAGACGGCGTTGGTCATCACCGCTGCCGGCAAGGGCGTGCGCTTCGGCGGCTACAAGCAGATCGCGCCGCTGAATGGGAAGCCGCTGATCGTGCATGCGATCGAGGCGTTCTTCGGCCTGCCGTTTCACTCGCGGATCATCGTGCTCCCGCCGAAGATGCTCACGGACAACACGTGGAGGTCCATCGTAACGAAGGACCCACACGCGGCGGAGTTTGAGGTGGTTGCGGGAAAGGACGACCGCGCCGGGTCCGTGCGCGCGGGAATCGCCAACGCCCCGCGCAGTTGCGAATTCATCGTCGTGCATGATGGCGTGCGTCCGTTTCCCCCACTGCAGGCAATGATGGATGGCCTTGTGGTGGTGAAGAGCGAGCCGGACGTGGCAGGAGCGATCGTGTGTTCGCCGGTGACGGACACGATCAAGCGCGCACCGCGCGGCAGCATGTTCGTGCAGCGGACCGAGGACCGCGATGATCTGCGCAGGGCGGAAACGCCGCAGGTTGCGAAGCGCGACCTGCTGATGCAGGCGCTCTCCAGCGTGAAGCCGGGAGACCCGCCGCCCACGGATGAGGCGGAGGCTCTGGAGCGCATGAAGTTGAAGGTGGCGCTGTTTTCCCATGACGGCTTCAACCCCAAGATCACAACACCGCAGGATTTGATCATGGCACAGTCCTTCATTGCCAGCAGCGCTGAAACACAGGTGCCGGCGGGCGAATGACAACGGCTCCCTTCGCAGTCGGCATGGGCTACGACGTCCATCGTTTTGCCGAGGGGCGGAAGCTGATCCTGGGCGGCGTGGAAATTCCCGCTGCGCGGGGCCTCGATGGGCACAGCGACGCGGACGTGCTGCTGCACGCATTCTGCGATGCCCTGCTGGGCGCGGCAGGGCTGCAGGACATCGGCCACTTTTTCCCCCCCGGCGAACCACGCTGGAAGGGCGCCGCCTCCACGGAGCTTCTCCGCATCGTCTTTGCGCGCGTGAAGGAATTGGGATGGACGCTGGGTAATGCGGACATCGTCGTGATTGCGGAGAAGCCGAAGATCGCGCCGCACACGGATGCGATGAAGCTGGTTATCGCGCCGCTGGTGGAGGCGACACCCCGCCAGATCGGCATCAAGGCAACGACCAACGAGAAGATGGGCTTTGTGGGCCGCGAGGAAGGAATCGCGGCGATGGCAACGGCGCTGCTGTGGCGGAAATAGGATTACTTCAACGCCTTCATCTGTGCCGATAGCAGTCGCACCCATTCGCCTGCGGAGGGAATACGGTCCTTCGGGTTGGAACTCAGGCTCAGGTTGATCGCATCGACAAGCGGCGGCGGCAGGTCCTTGCGGTACTGCTCGATCGGAGTCAGCTTGCCCGATCGCAGCGCCGTGACAAGCTCCGAGCGCGTCTTCCCGTGATAGGGGAAGCGCCCCTTGCTGAAGATCAAATACATCGTGAGCACGAAGGCCCACAAATCCGTGGCCGGCGAAATCACATCCGTTTCGATGGACTCGATGGGAAGGAACTGAAGGGTTCCGACGGTGATGTTGGCCGCCGTGAGACGCTCTCCTCCCTTCAGCACACCGGCGATGCCGAAATCAATCAGCCACACATTATCCGTCGCCGCATCAACAAGGATGTTGTTCGGCTTGATGTCCCGATGCACGACCCCCTTGCAGGGCTTGCCGGTTTCGTCGGTGAATTCAAAGCTGTGGGCCGCATTCAGCGCGCGCGCAACGGCAAGCAGCACACGAAGCGCCTTCTTCGTGGAACGCAACTCATCGTGGACAATCAGCCGGTCCAGCGGCGGCGCCTCCACGTAATCCATGATCATGTAGAGGTAATCGCGCTCCGGCTCATCACCCCAGCGATGCACCTTCACAAAGCCCGGCGTGGAACTTTGCCCCAGCAGGTGCATGATGTGCGACTCGCGCGCGAAGCGGCGAATCAGCGACGTGCGGTCCGTGTTGCCAAGATGCTGCGGGTCAAGGAAGAGCGGATTGAGCAACTTGATCGCAACAGTCCCCTTGTTGTCCTTAATGGGCTTCGCTTTCCACACCTCGCCAAAACCGCCCGTGGCAATTTTCTCATAGCGACGATACTGGTCGCGAAAGCCGTCGGAAAAAATCAGCGGGAAGTGCGGCGATTCCTTCGAATAGCGCCGAATGTGGGTGCCATCCTTCCCCGTGATGCGCTCCTCCTCCCAAGTAACGTGGATTTCCGGACCATCGCGCCCCAGAGAAATCAAGTCGCCGCGCCGCAACATCACCTTCCCCTGCAGTTCCTCTCCGTCGCGGTAGGAACCGTGCATGCTTTCCAGGTCCTCGTAGGAATAGACGCGGGCGGATTCGCGCACAAAGCGTCCGTGGAAGCGCGACACGTGGGAATGGACAGTGGGATCAATCTGCAGGTCGCACGTTGGCGAACGCCCGATGGTCACCTTCGTATCGGGGAACCAGTGTGAGATTGTCGCTCCCGTTTCCAGAACCGTCAGGCAGAGGGACATGCGAAGCCCATCAGCGAAGTTTGATTCCGAAACTTTCGCGGTTCTGCGTATTCAGAGCAACTCAATTTCACCGCCCGTTCCCGAAGACCCCCGCTGGCGGAAACTGCTCTTGCCAGTGAGGACTGGGGCGGCCTTATGCTCGCAATTCGCATTCAGGGCGGGCCTATAGCTCAATCGGTTAGAGCAGCGGACTCATAATCCGTTGGTTCTCGGTTCAAGTCCGAGTGGGCCCACCAACCCCTTGCTACCCAATTCCGCAATACATTCCGGCACGCAAAAAACCCCGCCCGGTTTCATTCGGGCGGGGATGGATTTGATCGTCACTTTACGGTAACGAACGTTAGTTGCTGCCCGTGGTGGCTTCCTTGGCCAGACTGGCGCTGCTGTTCTGGGTGCGAATCACGTCACCAAAAGAGGTCGTGCCGTTGGTAGGATCATAAACGCGGCGTCCAATCGATCCGATAAACTGATTGTCCGGCCCAATGCTGACCAATCGCCACTGCCCATATTCCGCAAGGTCGAGATTGTCGAAACCAAAGCCGGGAAGGCGCGTCAGTTGATGAATGTTGTCATAGTGATAATGGAAGGTGGTCTGGTCGCCGGGAACAACAATGCGGGTCGGGCTGGTGGGCGGCGGACCTGCCAGAAAGCGATTCGAATTCGCGCGCAGAAACGGATCGTTGAAAAGCGACGTCAGGTAGGCGATGGGAGTCGTCAAATCCAAGGGAAGCGTCGAATTGTTGAAGCGTCGTGGCCCACCCGTTTGAAGAAAATCATGCACGGGACGGGGGGTGAATGGCGCAACGGTGGTGTTCAGGCGCATCAGGGAGTACACCTCGCCGGAACCCGGCGGGCTGTCCACCGCGCGCGCCTCAATGGCGACGGCCGCGCTGCGCATGTCCGCCATGGCGCGGGAGACCTTCGCGCGGGTTTGCGCCTCCAAAAAGTTCGGAACCGCGATGGCCGCCAGAATGGCGATGATGGCGACGACTATCAGTAACTCGATCAATGTAAACGCTCTACGCATTTGTTGGGACCTTTCTCACACGGGTATCAGAGTCTTTCCCAAATAATATCAGGTTGTAAAAGGAAAACTTTCACTGCATGAATTTCACACAAATTGCGTTTATTAACGCAGTTTGTCTTCGAAACATATTGTGGTGCTCGGCACAAACTTCCCCCTTGCACCAGAAGGCAGCTCCCCATGACGCAAACGCGAGTTTTCCCCCCCACCAAACGCCCCCTGATTCAGTTCCTTGCCACCCTTTTGGTGGTTTTTCACTCCGCCGCGCAGGCCCAATGGCAATCGGCGGGCAAGCTGGCACTACCGAAATACAGCTACTCCTTCCTCGCCTCGACGCCGAACGGCGACCTGCTGGCTGCGACGTTTAACAGTAGTGGTCCCAATGATCCACCCCGTCAGATACCCGCGCTCCTGATCGAGAATCCTTCCGTGACGGCGAATCCGCGAATCATTGAGCTTTGCCGGGTTTCCTTCGATGCGCAACGGGGTTACGGCGGCATCGCCTGCGACCTGAACGGTTCGTTCTTCCTGTCCGGAGACACGGGAAATGCGAGCACTTCCTTTGTGCGCAAATTCTCCTCGCGAGGGCAGCCGGACACGACTTTCGGAACAAACGGGGAGGTGCGGTTGAACCGCCGTATGCTGGGAATCGACGTCGCCGGCAGGTACTTGCTGGTGGCGGTGGATTGGGCACAGGTGGCGATCCTTGATTCCGTCACGGGCAAGCCGCTCGGCTTGGTGAGCGCCCCCGTGCAGGGCGAAGTAAACGTGCGCGACATCGCCATCGATCCGAAGTCGATGCGCATCTTCGGCGTGGCCTCCGGCGCCGTGGTGACATGGGGAGGCGGCGCCCCTTGGCAGTCGGAAGGCTATCAATTCCGTTTTCTTTCAAAGGCATATGGGAACCCCCGCGCGGGAGAGGGCATCTCCATCGATCCCTTCAACCGCACAGTGTTGATCACACCGAAGCCGGGAAATTCGCTGCTGGAAATTGAAGGATCGATGAAGGTCAATCGCTTCACGGTGAACAGCGCGGCGCCGACGACACACCTGGCGGATTCGGTGATGTCATTCGATGGATCAACGCTGTATATTTCGGACATGATCGGTCAGGCGATTCACGTGATGAAACGCCCCGCCCGCGGATCGCTGATCGTGGCCTCTGCGACGCAGCAGACGGTCACACCCACCGCGCCGCCATTCACGGAGGTCGCTTCCACGTCCTCCACAGGGGGCGGAAAATCGCTGAACTGGTTTCATTCCTACAGCGAAGTCGTGCAGAATGCGCGTGAGGAAAAAAAGCCCATGATCGTTTACTTCACGCAGGGCGGCGTGCCGAAGGCGCAGAGCTTTGAGAAGAACATCCTGATGACGAACGAGTTTGAAGAGCAGGCGCGCGAGAAGAACTTCGTGTGCGTCTACGAGGATGTGAGCAGGAACCAACTGAACGCGTACAAATTCGGCGCGATGCGCGTGCCGCACCTGATTGTGCTGTCGAGCAAGGGCGAAACGCAGGCGGAATTCTCCTACGAGATCGACAAGACCGGCCTGTTCAATGCCATGAAGGCGGTGAACTGAGGCGGCTCGCAGCAGTGCTGGCGGTGGATACGTCCATTCGCCAGCACCGGCTCGTTGCCTGCGTTTACTGCGGCTGCACTTCCTTGTGCTTCTTCGGTGGGTCCGTGAAGAACCGCTTGATGGAATGCCAGGTGAGCTGACGACCGATCGCCGCGATGGCATCGGTGAGGGGAATTTCCTTCGGGCAGACGCGCACACAATTCTGCGCATTTCCGCAATCACCATGGCCGCCGGGGCCCATCAGTTCATCAAGGCGCTCACCCGCAAGCGAGCTTCCCGCGGGCTGAAGGTTGAAGAGGTATGCCTGACCAAGAACGGCCGCACCCATGAAGGGGGAGTGTTCGTTGATCTGCGGACAGGCTTCCAGACAGCACCCGCAGGTCATGCAGCGCGAGTAGGTGTACATTTCCTGCTGCTTGTCCGCATGAACGAGCGCACCGGGGCCAAGCGCATAGGTGCCATCAAGCGGGTTCCTCGCCTTCACGCGGCGAAGCGCTTCGAACATGCGCGAACGATCAACCATCAGGTCGCGAATGACGGGGAATTTTGAAAAGGGCTCGATGACGATGGGCTGCTCAAGGCTGTCGATGAGGGCCGTGCATGCCTGACGCGGCCTTCCGTTGATGAGCATTGAGCAGGAACCGCAAACCTCCTCCAGACACGCGGCATCCCACACGGGCGCGGTTGTCTTCTTGCCGTCGCGCGTGACGGGATTCACGCGAATTTCCATAAGCGCGGAAATGACGTTGAGATTCGGCTGGTAGGGAATCTCGAACGTCTCCCAGTAGGCCGGCTTGTCGGGCGAATCCTGTCGCTTGATCTTGAGGGAAATTGTATCTGGCATTTTTGTATCCGCTTCGCCTTACTTGTAGATGCGCGGCTTGGGCGGCTCGACGGTCAACGCCACGTCGCGGTAGGAAATTTCCGGCTGCTGTTGGCCGGGGATGAACTTGGCAATCGTCGTCCGGTTCCACTGCTTCTGGATTTCGATCCAGCGATCCATGTAGGCGCTGAATTCCGGCGTGATGGGAGTCGTGCTTTTTTCCGGCAGTTTGAAAGTGGTGTTCCACTTCGCCGCGATTTCCGCCGCGTAGGCGCGATAGCCGTCGTGGTCGTGCGCGTTGCCGATCTTCCCCCCATCGGGCTTTGCAAGGTCGAAGGCAGGCTTGTAATGGGCGCCGCGTGATTCGTCGCGCATGCGCGCCCCCTTCGCCATCGCCTTCGCAAGGATGATCATGTCGCGAAGGGCGCGCGTGAAGCCGAAGGACTGGTTTGCGGAAACACTGCGGTCATTCACGTCGATGTTGTTCCAGCGTTCCTCAAGCTCGTTCAGCTTGTTCAGCAACTCATCAAGGCCCGCGTTGTCGCGCACGACGGTGCAGCGCGCCGTCATCCAATCGCCGAGTTCGCGATGAAGGGCGTAGGGGTTTTCCTTGCCGCCCATTTTCATGACGCTGTCGTTGATCTCATCCTGACGCTTCTTCTCGTCTGTATAGACAGACTCCGGGGCCTCGTCGCTGTGCGACTTCACCCAGTCCGCGGCGCGGATGCCGGCCTCCATGCCGCCGTATATACAGGACAGCAGCGAGTTCGCGCCAAGGCGGTTGCCGCCGTGATACTGGAATTCGGCCTCGCCGGCGGCGAAAACACCGGGGAGATTCGTCATCTGCGCGATCATGCTCCCCTCGTCGCGGTATCCCACCCACAAGCCGCCCATGGAGTAGTGCATGCCGGGGAAAATCTTCATCGGCGTCTTCACGGGATCGTCGCCGACAAACTTGCGGTAGATTTCAAGGACGCCGCCGAGTTTCTCCTCCAGCACCTCCGGCGATTTCTTGCTCTGCGGAGGCGTAATGTCCAGATACACGGAATTGCCGCCTTCAACGCCGCGCTTCTCCACGGTGCAGACGTGGAAAATTTCGCGTGTCGCAACGTCGCGGGGAACCAGATTTCCGTACTTCGGATACTTGCGTTCGAGGAAGTAATCACGCTCTGCTTCGGGAATGCTTGTGGGGGCGCGGCGATCCGCAGGGTCCTTCGGCACCCACACGCGGCCACCTTCGCCGCGGACGGATTCGGAAATCAGGCGCAACTTGTCCGCGCCGGGAATCGCCGTGGGATGCACCTGAATGAACTCGCCGTTGCCGTACCACACACCCTGCTGGTACGCGCGCGCAGCAGCGGCGCCGGTGTTGATGATGGAGTTCGTCGAACGGCCAAACACAAGGCCGGGACCGCCGGTGCAAAGGATCACGGCGTTCGCCTTGAAGACGCGAACTTCGCGCTGCCACAGGTTCATCGCAGTGATGCCGCGCGCCTCGCCCTTGCCATCGAGCACGAGCGAGAGGAACTCCCAGTGTTCGTACTTTTCCACCAGGCCCTGCACTTCGAAGCGACGCACCTGCTCATCAAGCGCGTAGAGAAGCTGCTGTCCCGTGGTGGCGCCCGCGAACGCGGTGCGATGGTGCAGCGTGCCGCCGAAGCGGCGGAAATCCAGATGGCCTTCCGGCGTGCGGTTGAAGGGGACGCCCATGCGATCAAGCAGGTCGATGATGGAGGGTCCCGCATAGCACATTCCCTTCACCAGCGGCTGGTCGGCAAGGTACTCGCCGCCGAACAACGTGTCCGTGACGTGGATCGACGGATCGTCCCCCTCGCCCTTCATGTTCTTGGCGGAATTGATGCCGCCCTGCGCGCACACGGAGTGCGAACGCTTCACCGGAACGACGGAGAAAAGATCGACGCTGATTCCCTTTTCTGCGGCGCGAATTGTCGCGGCCAAGCCCGCCAATCCACCGCCGACGACGATCACCCTTTTAGGCATGTGTGGAGACTCCGCGGGAGATCATGGTCTTTCCGTCGATTTCCTTTTTCTCGTGAATCTGAAGCAGCTTTTCCTTGAATCCGGGCTCCGAAAGTCGGGGAGCAGTGCGGGCAAAACCAATGATGGACGAAATCAGCATGAGCGCGAGGACGGCACCCACACCTGTTGCAAGAAACGCCATGCGGCGCTGGCTTTGCGGCCCCACCGTGATCCCCCACCGCATGCAGAATGTACAAAGCCCGTTGGCGAAGTGAAAAATCACCGCCATGCCACCGATGAAATACAGCGCCATCCAGACGACGCCGGGAAGGCCCCAGATGCCTTCCGAAAACATCCGCGCAAGGGTAATGGAAAACGGCTCCTCCTCCATGTTCTGCATGAAGCGCAGGTGGACAACGTGGTATGTGATATACACAACCGCAATCCAGCCAGTGATGCGCTGGAACGTATAGGCGTAGTTCCGCGCATACTTGAGGGTCGAGGTGTTCATCTTGGCCTGCGTGGCGATATAAATGCCGAGGGCAATATGAAGCGCCAGAGGGACGAAAATCAGGACCGCCTCCACGATGGGAAGCGCCGGGCCAAGAAGATGGATGAGCTTGACCTTCTCCTCGAAAAACTCCGCGCTCACGATCGCCGTGCTGTTCGTCAGCAGGTGATTGATCAGGAAAACGCCGAGAGGGATGACACCCAGAAGAGAATGAAGCCTGCGGAGGTAAAAGTAGCGCGTGTCTGTCATGATGAGTATGCCATGGAGCGTATCCCTCGTTGTGAGAGCGTCAATTGCGAAAGCGGGCCAGTTGTGGTTGACAACCATTGTTTCAACGACAAATTTTGAAACATGCAAAGCGACAACAGCGACGACCTGAAAACCCACATCAAGCAAACAAAACCCTTCAGCAGCATTGAAGAGGAAATCCTGCTGCGGCTAATTCGCACCGGCGATCGGCTGCAGTACGAAATCAACCAGATGCTGAAGAAAAAAAAGCTGACGATCACGCAATACAACGCGCTCCGCATCCTGAGAGGCGCCGGTGATGCGGGACTCCCCTGCCACGATATTGGCGAACGCATGATTACCAAGGTGCCCGATGTGACACGGTTGCTGGATCGCCTGGAGGACAATGGGCTGGTAACGCGGACGCGCCAAACTGACGACCGGCGCGTGGTGCGCGCACGAATTTCCCCGGCAGGAATGTCACTACTTCAGGGCCTGGACGAGCCAATGCGGCAGTTTCACATCCAGCAGGTGACAGGGCTGGATAGAGCTAAACTGTCTCAATTGAATGATCTGCTAAGAAGCATCCGGCCCGGCAAAGCTTCGTCGTCGGGGTCGGCACAATAATTGTGATAACAAGTTTCACTTCTCTTGTGAGGCTTGGAAATGAAAACAGTTCTTCTTAAACTCATGGCAACGGGGCAAAGCTGGGGGCCCTTCATTGTTCGTCTGGTTGTGGGCATCATCTTCGTCGCCCACGGCGGTCAGAAATTCTTCGAGAAGGGGATCGACGCCGTGGCGCAGGGTTTTGGCTCCATGGGGATTCCGATGCCCTATCTAAACGCAATTCTGGCGAGTTCCGCAGAATTTTTCGGTGGCATTCTGTTCATTTTGGGGCTGGCAGTGCGGCCCGCTGCGATTCCGCTGGCATTCACCATGATCGTCGCCTTCGTGAAGGTTCATGGCGGGAACGGCTTTTTTCTCCCAGGCGGTTTCGAGTATGTTTTCGCGCTCTTTTTTCTGATCGTCGCCGTCGGCATCGAGGGGGCGGGTCGGTTTTCGCTCGATGGCCTTCTGACAAAGAAGATCACCAACAGTTGATTCACTTGAGCCTGCTGTGCGTCATGCGGTCATTCAGACCGCATGACAACAGGCCATCATCACGCGGTGGGATCATTTGAGGCAGCGCGCGAAGGCGTGCGTGCGCTGGTTGGTGCCGTCGCGCCGCAGAAATTTTTCGTCGCGTTCCTGTTCCTGCTGACGCTGGCGATGCTGCCAGTGGGAAGGAGCGGCCCGAATGATGGCGGCGGGCTGCTG